>JAYVXV010000329.1:0-10609 GCA_043784905.1 Holophagaceae bacterium
GTTTCGCGACAATTCGTTATTCGCGGGCTACGCCCCGAGAGAAAACCCACAGATCGCCTGGGCCGTCGTGGTTGAGAACGCGGGAACCGGTGCTTCGGCGGCGGCCCCCATCGCTCGCAAGCTCAATCAATATTGGTTCATTGACCGATTAAAAAAGCCGCTCCCCCCACCGGGCGGGAAATTGCCGGATGCCTACGAAGAAGGGGCTGATGAGGAGAGCGATGCTGCGCCTGCGGTGGCGGCTCCTGTGGCATCATCAGCGCCAGTAGCCAAGGCTCCGGCGCCTAAGGCCGACGTCCCTAGGGAACGCCAGGGGGAACGCCAGAAATGAGCAAGACCCCGCGCACGTTGGACCCGGTGATTTTGGGCGTAGTGTTGTTGCTCACCGCGCTTGGTACGCTCACGCTCTATTCGGCGGGCCGGGACACGCCCCACCACGCGCTTTGGATTCGTCAGAGTGTATGGAATGGCTTAGGGATTCTGGCACTGGTGGTGGTGTCTCGCACAGACCATCGGCGATTGACCACCGGCAGTCTACCCATCTACGTTTTGGGGCTTCTAAGCCTCCTCGTGGTGTTGATCATTGGGCACACGGTCGCCGGATCGAAAAGTTGGCTGTCGTTGGGTGGAATCAGCCTTCAGCCATCTGAATTTGTGAAATGGTTCGCCCTACTTTTTGTCGCCCACCGCCTGGGAACGAAACCTCCCGATGCGCTCACAGGCTGGGATTTGGCGGGGGCCGCAGGTCTCGTACTGTTCCCGATGATCCTGGTGCTGAAGCAGCCTGATTTAGGTGTGGCTATGACGTACACGCCGATCTTCCTACTCCTGCCGTTGTTGCGAGGCATCCGCTGGAAATGGGTGGCCTTTGGAGTCTTGAGTTTCACGTTGATTGCCACCGTGGCCTGGAAATACAAACTCAAGACCTACCAAAAAGAGCGCGTCCTGACCTTTATTGATCCATCACGGGATTTGAAAGGCAAGGGCTACCAAGTGCATCAGAGCCGCATTGCCATTGGTGCGGGTGGCATTCTCGGCAAAGGCTACATGAGTGGTTCGCAAACCCAATTGAATTTCTTACCGGTGAAAACCACGGATTTTGTGTTTTCGGTCTGGGCTGAAGAACGCGGCTTTGTGGGGATTCTGTTGGCGCTGGCGCTTTTCGGCGTGTTGCTCCACCGCATATTGACCATCGCCGGAGAAGCCAGTACCGCCACGGGCACTTATTTCTGCGCGGGTGCCGCAGGGATATTTGGCCTGCACATTCTTATCAACATCGGCATGGTGAGTGGTGCGGTGCCCACCACGGGAATCCCGCTGCCTTTCTTCACCTATGGCGGCAGCAGTACCCTCGCTTTCTTTCTGGCTCTGGGCGTCATCATGAATATCCAGCACCAATCGAGGTTGAAGTGAGTCCGGAATGCCAGCGTTTCCGGGTATCGAGGCACAATAGGAAAACTGGAAAATAATGGAAACCGTGTTGGAGACCCTGCTCAAGGCACTCCGGCTTTTAACTGACCTTCACATCCTTGATTTTGTGAGCACGCATGGCTGACATCACCACACTTTGGAATTCCGCCCAATCCGCCTTCGGGTTGCGTCGCTTTCGAGACGCCCTGGTGGGGGTCGAGCAACTCCTAGCCGAGGAACCACATAACACCGCAGCGCTGCAATTGGCGGCCCTGGCAGCCCGCGAATTGGGAGACATGGATTCTTCCCTGGCCTTTTTCACCCGCGCCGCCGCGAGCGCACCGTGGAATCCGGGATTGAAACTTCAGCTCGGCGCCATGCTTCAGGCCATGGGGCGAGGCGCCGAAGCTAAAACCGTTTTGGAGGACTGCGTCGCCATGGGGGCCCCCCACCCTCAGGCTTATGTAAGCCTGGCCCAGCTCCAGGAAAACCCCGAAGCGGCCATCGCACTATTGAACCGGGGCGGGATGCAGTTTCCCACCAGCGGCGAAATCCCTAACAATATCGGTCTGCTATTGGCGTCATCGGGTCAAGTGAAAGAGTCCATCCCACACTTTCGACGCGCTCAGGAATTGATGCCGGATTTGCTCCCAGCCCATCTGAATTTGGGCAAAGCCTTGGCTCAAATGAAGGATGCGACCGGCGCCACACAGGCCTTTCGGCGTGCCGGGGAACTCCAACCGATGGCGGCCGCAGAGATGGCGCTAATTCTGGAATCCCTCGGGGATGAACTTTTGGCGACAGGCAGAATAGAGGATGCCGAAATCGCGGCCCAAGGCGCACTGAACCTGGATCCTGAAGCTAAGGGTGCTCTTCTTACCCTGGCGCTGTTGTGCTATCGCACGGGTCGAATTTGGGGAGCCAAAGGTTTTTACGAAAAGGCCCTTGTCCTGGATCCCGAGCATCTTTTGGGGCTCAACAACTACGGAAATCTCCTCAAGTCCATCGGTCGCGCACACGAATCAGTCGAGGTATTCCGAAAGGCCGTCTCCCTGCATCCTCAGGCATTCGCGACGCACAGCAACCTGCTTTTCGCCATGAACGACGTGGATGAATTGACACCAACTCAGTGGCTGGAAGCTCATGGGGAGTTCGCGCGGGCTCTTGGCGCGTCGGCGGCTGCGGGCCCCATCACGGACCCCAATCCGGCCCGTAAGCTAAGAGTCGGCCTTGTGTCTGGAGATTTCCAACACCATTCCTGTTGGTATTTCTTTGAGTGCCTCTTTGAATTTCTAGATCGGGATGCGTTTGATCTCATCGTGTTTTCCGTGGGCGAGGTGAAAGATCAGACCACGACCAGCCTGCGGAAGCGGGCGCTGGAGTGGTATGACCTCTCTAAGTGGCCCTTAGATGAAGCCGAAGCGCTCGTAAAGCGCGAGGCCGTGGATGTGCTGGTGGATTTATCAGGTCACAGTGCCCTCAATCGGCTCGCGCTCTTTGCCAGGCGCCCTGCGCCGGTGCAGCTCACTTGGCTGGGCTATCCCAACACGACGGGGCTGGATTGCTTCGATGGCCGCATCACCGACGAATGGGCGGATCCAGCCGGGGCCGAAGCTCAGCACACCGAACCTTTGCTCCGGATTGAGGGTGGATTCCTCGCTTACACTCCGCTTCCCACGGCACCAAAATGTTCGGCGCCACCTTCCGAAAAAAATGGATTCATCACCTTCGGAAGTTTTAATGCGCTCCACAAACAGAACGACCGGACCTTGCATCTTTGGGCACGAGTGTTGAACGAGGTGCCCCATTCCAGGCTCCTACTAAAGGCCCGGCAATTTCAGGACGAGCAGGTGAAAGCCGATGTCTTTGCCCGCGCGATGGCAGCGGGAATACCCGCACCGCACCTCGACTTGATGGCCTGGGATACCGTGCCGGAATCTCATTTGGAACGCTACAACCTTGTGGATATTGGGCTTGATCCCACCCCCTACAACGGCACGGCCACCACGTGTGAAGCCCTTTGGATGGGTGTCCCGGTGGTCACTATTATGGGTGATCGCCACGCCGGTCGCGTGGGGGCCAGCTTATTGAACCAGATTGGATTGACGGAATTGATCGCCGCGACCGAGGACGCTTACGTGGACATTTCGACTGCGCTTGCCCGTGACCCTATTCGGCTGGCGGCTTTGCGGAGTTCCCTCCGTCCGCAAATGGCCGCGTCAAGCCTCTGTGATGGCCGCGCTTTTGTTCGCAAATTCGAAGCCTTGCTCCGCGATGAGTGGCGCATGAAATGTGTGCCACCTCAATGACCAAGCACGTGGGAGATCTCTGGAGCCAAGCGCTTTCACTGAATGCGGCCCAACGGCCGAAGGATGTGGAAGCGGTGTGCCGGGAGATTCTGGAGATAAATTCGACGCATGCGGACGCCGTGCATTTACTGGGATTGGTCTGCTGCCAGTTGGGTCGTCGAGAAGAAGGTACGGCGTTTTTGGAAACCTCGTCGCGACTTCAGCCGGGCAATCCTGCCTTCGCGCTAAACCTCGGCCACGCATACGCCTTGGCGAATCGTGGCGACGAGGCGGTGGCGATTCTGGAACGAACCATCCAGGCGAATCAGAACTTTATGCCGGCCCGCCTCAAGCTCGGACAAATTCATCGCAAACACATGCAGATGCATGCTTCGGCGGCCTGTTTTCGGTCTGTGATTCAGGCGGACCCGTCTTCCTGCGAAGCATGGCTGGGCCTCGGCGATGTGATGAATGCAGTTGGCCGTACCGAGGATGGATTGGCGGCCCTGCATCGCGCCGTGGCCCTGGCTCCCCAGGATCCGATTCCCGCCGAATGCCTTCTCTGGAATCTACTTTGCGATCCTAGAGAGACCGGAGAATCCCTGCTCAAGGCGCACCGCGACTGGGCCCTGAAGCACGAAGGCAGGTGGCCTGAACTCGATCTGGGCCTAGAGCGAGACCCAGAGATACGCTTGCGGATCGGCTACCTATCTCCGGATTTCCGACGCCACTCCTGTGCCTTTTTCGCAGAGCCACTTTTCGAGCACCACGACCGGGGAAACGTGGAGCTTTTTGCTTACGCTGATGTGGTGGAGCCAGACTTCGTCACCAGCCGATTCGAGGCAAAAAGCGATCACTGGCGCAACATCCGTGGTCTCAGTGATGAGGCTGTCGCCGAGCAAATCCGAGCGGATCGCATCCACGTTTTGGTGGACCTCGCGGGCCACACGGGCCGCAATCGCCTGCAAGCCATCGCGCGACGTCCCGCGCCCATCCGCATGACCTACCTCGGCTATCCGGCTACCACGGGCCTGGATTCCATGGGGTGTCGCATCACGGATGTTATCGCCGATCCCGAGGGTTACGAGGCGCACGCCAGTGAGCAGCTCATCCGGTTGCCTCGGCCGTTCCTGGCCTATGGTCCGCCGCTGGACGCACCAGAGGTGGTGGAGCCACCCAGCCTGAGTGCAGGATTTATCACCTTCGGCAGTTTTAATAATTTTGCAAAAGTGAACGGGAATGTCATTGCGCGATGGGCGGAGATTCTTGGCGCGGTCCCCCATTCAAAGCTCTTTCTCAAAGGGGCCGTTTTCGGCGATAGGGCGATGTGCGATGAAGTGCGAGGGCGATTCGATTGCCTGGGCGTGGCAGCAGAGCGACTGGATTTGCGGGCCTGGGTTTTTGGCGAAGGTTCGCCGCTTGCACCCTACCGTGAAGTGGATATTGCCCTGGACCCATTCCCCTACAATGGCACCACGACGACCTGCGAAGCCCTATGGATGGGCGTTCCGGTGATCTCGCTCAAGGGTGGCCACCACGTCGCCCGCGTAGGGTTAAGTTTGCTGAGCGCGGTGGATTTACTAGAACTCGTGGCGGATTCGGAAACTGACTACGTCCGGATCGCGGTGGAATTAGCTCAGGATGCGGCGCGATTGAAGGCGTTGCGGCATTCACTCCGTGGCCGCATGGCCGCATCCAAACTTTGTGATCCGAAAGACATGGCGCAGGCCCTGGAAGCAGAATACCGGCGACTCTGGCGATGGCATTGTGAACCATTAGGATCCGTTACGGAATCACCATGAACCTTCAATCCCGAATGCGCGAACTCGTGGCCGCAGTGCTGGAACATCGGCGGCGCTATTACGTGATGGATGCGCCGACCATTTCCGACGTTGAATATGACCTGCTGGAGCGCGAGCTTCGGGATCTCGAAGCCTCCCACCCTGAACTGGCAGATCCCAATAGTCCCACTCGGCGCGTGGGTGCGCCGCCCATTGAGCGTTTTGAAAAAGCTCCGCACCGGACACCCATGCTGAGCCTCGATAATGCCTACACCGAAGTGGAGCTGCGGGATTGGCAAGCGCGCATGATGAGGCTTCTACCTGAGGGGACGAAGCTCGACTACGCCGCAGAATTGAAGGTAGATGGGCTCTCCTTGAGCCTTCGTTATGAGCATCGAAAACTCGCAGAAGCCATCACGCGGGGGGACGGCGAGGTGGGTGAAAGGGTCACAGAAAACGCGCGGACCATCGCCGACATTCCGCTCGTCCTCCCGCATGACGCGCCCGATGAGGTCGAGATTCGAGGCGAAGTATTTCTATCCCGGCGTCGGTGGGAGGAGATCAATGCGGAGCGCGATGGCCGAGGCGAAATCCGTTTTGTAAACCCTCGCAACGCCGCCAGCGGCACCATGAAGATGCTGGACAGTCGCATGGTCGCGGAGCGCCGTTTGCAGTTTTTACCCTGGCAATGGCTGGGCGCGGAAGATCACGCCGTAGCCATGAATCAGCTGTCGGCCTGGGGCTTCATCGCCATGCCCGGAAAAATCGAAGGGAAATTTGACGATGTGTGGGCATTTATTTCAGACCAGGCGATCAGCAGACTAAGGCTCCCCTTCGATACGGATGGCGTGGTCATCAAGGTCCGCGACGCCGCGCGGCAACAACAGCTCGGCACCACCGACCGAGTTCCGCGCTGGGCCATCGCGTTCAAATTTCCTGCGACCCAGGTCACGACGCTCGTTCACGCCATCACTTGGCAAGTGGGCCGCACGGGCAAGCTCACCCCGGTCGCGGAGCTAGAGCCGGTTTTCGTGGCGGGCTCCACCGTCAAGCGCGCCACTCTACATAACGCCGATGAAATCGAACGCTTGGGGCTGCGTCCGGGAATGCGGGTCTTCATCGAAAAAGGTGGCGACGTGATTCCGAAAGTGATCGCGATCGCGCCGGGTGAAAATGACGGAAATTTTCCTCCGGTGGAAATCCCCACTCATTGCCCGGTGTGCGCCGGTGAGGTGGGCAAGGATGAGGAAGGCGAAGTCGCTATTCGTTGCATGAATCCCGAATGCCCAGCCAAGCTCGAAGCGCGAATGCTGCACCTGGGGTCGCGCAGTGCCTTGGACATCGAGGGCCTGGGCGACGCGGTCGTGGAGCAATTGGTGGCTTCGGGCCGCTTCACCCAGCCTTGGGACGTCATGGGCATTTTGAAGTTCGAAGGCGGCGGCCTGCCTTTCATTTCCAAACTCGATCGCATGGCAGAAAAATCAGGTCAGAATTTGTTGGAGGCCATCGAAGCGGCCCGCGTAAAACCCCTCTCCCGCTGGATTCACGCCCTGGGCATCGCTTTCGTTGGGGCCAAGACGTCTGAACTTTTGGCGGAGGCCTTTCCGAGCCTTCAAAACCTTTGGGACGCAAAAGAAGGTCAGCTTCAAGCGGTTGAGGAGGTGGGCCCAAAGGTCGCCTCCGCCATTCAAGCTTTCGCCAGTCTCCATCCCGATTTGCCAGAAAAACTTTTCAACCTGGGCATTCAACCCACGCCACCCCCACCGCGCGATCTCTCCGCGCTGCCCCTCGCAGGACAAGTGGCGGTGGTGACCGGAACCCTACCGACCCTGAGCCGCGAAGAGGCCGAAAATCTGCTAAAGCAACTCGGCGCCAAAGTCAGCGGTTCCGTCAGCGCAAAAACAACGCTCTTGGTGGCCGGTGAAAAGGCCGGCTCAAAGCTCGCTAAGGCTCAGGCATTGGGTATCCAGGTGAGAGATGAGGCCTGGCTGAAGGATCACTAATACCAAGTCGAGATCGAAAGAAAATAAAGAATTTTGAACCGCAGATTTTGCAGATTCACACAGATTTGAATTCGGGATTCCGCATCCGATTTCAGCCCTCTTCAACCCTCGGCTATGCTTGGGCCTCTATATCCCATCGAGCGCGCATGAGACCCCGCATTGGAAAGTTTGAAATCGTACGCCGCCTGGGCGAAGGCGCCATGGGCGAGGTGTTCCTGGGCCGTGATCCCATCATTGGTCGCGAGGTGGCCATCAAGACCATTCGGCCCCAAATCGCCACGGGAGAGGAGGCCCGCGAACGCTTTTATCGCGAGGCCAGGGCTGCCGGTACGCTGAATCATCCGAACCTGGTGACGGTCCATGAATTTGGCGAAGACGACGGCACGCTTTTCCTGGCGATGGAGTACGTGCCCGGCGAGGATTTGCAGGTGTTACTTCTGGGCCACACCCTAACCCGGCCCCAAATTTTGGAGATCGTCGCGCAGGTCTGCGATGGCCTGGCCTACGCCCATTCACGGGGAGTCATGCACCGCGATATCAAGCCGAGCAATATCCGCGTGGATTGGCACCTGGGACGGCCCTTCGTGAAGGTCATGGACTTCGGCATCGCACGCATCGCGGGCTCAGACATGACCGGTTCGGGCACCATCCTTGGGACCTTTGGCTACATGGCGCCGGAATACATTCAGACGGGTATTCCCGACCCGCGCGCCGACATCTTTGCGTGCGGCGTGATTTTGTACGAAGCCCTGGCGGGTGAGCGGCCCTTTGGCGGCGATACTACCGCCACGGTGCTCTACAGGATCGTTCACGAAGAGCCGAAACCACTCGATTCGGCGCGGCTCCATGGCATCAGCCCTGCGGTGCAGGGCATCCTGGATCAGGCACTCATCAAGGATCCGGCCCTGCGCTACCAGCGTCCAGAAGTCATGGCCGCAGCGCTGCGTTCGGCGAAAGACCCTGAGTGGCAAGGCGGCGTCGCTTTGAGCACAACCTCGTCCTCAAAGCGTGTTGGCAATGAGGCCCAGATGGCCACCACGGTGGCGGTGCCGCTGGGTCAAACTGTGAAGTCGAATCCGCAGACAGGACCTCAGTCAGTCCCCGCGGCGCCCGCCGCAAGGTCCAAAACATCCTCCAAAGCCCTTGGGTGGGCCGTGGGAGTGGGGGCGCTGGCCTGCCTGGGCGCGGCGGGTGGATGGCTCTGGATGCGGGGCGGCGAGAAGGGAGCCTCGACTCCCCCAGAAACTTCTCGCGCCCTGCCCGCACCACCGACTCCCGTAGTGGTCCACTCGAATCCAACCACGACTACGGCATCCGCGCCGAAAATTGCTCCGCCGGAATCCAAAACCTCCCCGGCTGAATCGAAGCCAAAGTCTCCTCCAAAGCCAGTGCCCGCGCCAGCTTCCGAGCCTGCCGATACCACCACGGAATCGAATGTGGAAGTCGCGCCAACCCCATCGGCGCCATCGAGCCAATCGGACCGTAGCGAAAAAATAGAAATCAACGAAGCCATCGGCGAGATCGAAAGTCATCCCGTCAAAGCCCATCGGCAATTCCTGGAACTCCAGCGTCAGGACCCCCAAAACGTCAAAGCCTACGCCTTGGACATGGTGGCGCTCTATCACATGAATCACTACGGCGAGATGCTCGTGACCATGCAGAAGGCGCGCGCCAATGGTGTGGACCCCAAGGCCTTCCGGACCTATCCGCGCTTTCGCGTGATGATGAAAGAAGAGCGCCAGGCCCGCCGCATACCCCGCAACATCGCCGAACGCATGAAGGCCGCAGGCCATGACCCTAGCGCTGAAGAGTGATGCCAATCGCGTTAATCTTTTGATCGCCAACGCGAATGACATGCCCTACGGATTGGGCCCGACCGTTTCCACGCTGTTGATTCTCCAATCATGCTTTATTTTTCGCCAATGGATCACGTAGCTGCGTCGCCCCATATCTTCGGGCACCAAGCCGCCACCCTTGGATGTAAGTAGCAGGTCCACGGATTGCAAGGCCTCGCCTCGATTGATCTGAACGCGATTGGCCAACACCGTCACGCCCACCTTTTGTTGGCGAAAAATACCCATGAGGTAAAGCCTTGCGGCGCTGCGATCCATGCCTTCGGGCCCCTGGAATTCCGGCGCGAGCAGCTCCCCCACGGAACCCGCGTCGCTCTTTTCCACGGCTTCGACGCAGGATGCGAAAGCGGCCCTGATTTGGGCTTCGGGGCTACCTTGTTGACAGGCCAAAAGGCTACAGATTGTCAAAGGGATTAGAAGCCAGCGGCGCATGGGCTCTATTCTAAGAGCTGACCGATTCCCGGTCCCGAGAAATCCATGACGACTTCCAAGCGTTTCGCCACCACCTGCATTCACGCGGGCCAGCAGCCGGACCCCTATAGCGGCGCCATCATGACGCCGGTCTACTTCACGTCCACCTACATCCAGGAGGGCCTGAATCAGCACCGCGGCTTCGAATACGCGCGCACCCGTAACCCCACGCGGGACGCGGTGGAGGGCAATCTGGCGGCGCTCGAAGGTGCGGAATTCGGCATCGCGTTCGCCTCAGGATTGGCGGCCACCCAAGCCATTTTGGAACTACTATCCGGGGGCGATCATCTCGTGCTCGGCGACAACGTCTACGGCGGCACCTTCAGGCTGGTAGACAAGATTATGGCTCGCTTCGGTCTGACCTATACCCAGGTGGATACTTCAGATTTGGCGGCCCTTCGCGCCGCTATGAAACCCAATACCAAGCTGGTGATGCTGGAGACGCCGACGAATCCGATGCTCGGTCTCTCGGACATCGCCGCCGTGCGCGGGCTGATGAAGGAAATGGGCGCAACGGCGCTGTTGGCGGTGGACAACACCTTTGCGACACCGTTCAATCAACGGCCATTGGAATTGGGCGCGGATCTCGTGTTTCACTCCACAACGAAATATTTGAATGGCCATAGCGATAGCATCGGCGGCGTTGTGGTTACGAATTCGACCGATCTCAGCGATCAGCTTCACTTCATTCAGAATGCCGCCGGTGCCATCCTTTCGCCCATGGAAAGCTGGCTCATTCTGCGAGGCACCAAGACCCTGCATCTGCGCATGGAGCGCCACAATGCCAACGCGCTTCAAATTGC
>JAYVXV010000330.1:0-10605 GCA_043784905.1 Holophagaceae bacterium
TTTCACGCGGTCATTGAGCGCATTGAAGAAAATCACCGCGCCGATGCCGAGCATTTCGGCGACTTCTTTCTTGCGTGGCAGGTCCGGATTTTTTTCTTCAATGATGGCGAGAACCCGCGTCACCGCCTCATCCAGCACGTCTTCCAGGAAAATCACGTTGCCCTTGCGGGTGCTCATCTTGCCATCCGGCAGGCTGATAAGACCGAAGGGCGCGTGGATGACTTTGCCTTCGGTGAACCAGTCGGGATCGAGTTTCTTGAGCACCGCGAACACCTGCTGCATGTGCAGGATCTGCTCGGCACCGATGACGTAGACGCACTGGTCGTAGTGGTAGTGATCGCGACGATAGATGCCCGTGGCGAGATCGCGGGTGGCGTAGACCGAGCCGCCATCGGCCTTCACGACCATGCAAGGCGTTGAGATACCCACGTCTTCTAGGTCCACAATTCTCGCGCCGCGCTCGCCATCTTGTAGCAGGCCTTTGGCTTCCAGTGCCTTCATGGTGTCACTGAGTTTGTCTTCGTAAAAGGCCTCGCCCTCTTCAAACGTGTCAAAGCCGACGCCGAGGCGATCATAAATGCGGAGGAATTCCTTCAAGGAAATTTCGCGGAACCAGGTCCACAGGCGGCGCGCCTCTGCATCTCCCTTCTCCAAGCGGCGGAACCAGTTACGGGCCTCGTCGCGCATGGCTGGATCTTTTTCTTCTTCCGCATGAAATCTCACGTAGAGCTGAAACAACCTAAACAGTGGCGTGCGGCGGTTCTCCGGGGCCGGGTCCGCCCAATCAAAATCAAGATCGAGCTGGGGATTTTCAGCTTCGGCCCAACGTTTATAAGCGGCAATGAGCGTTCCGAATTGCGTGCCCCAGTCGCCGAGATGATTGAGGCGCACCACATCACAGCCGAGGTAGCGATGAATCTGCACCAGACCATGGCCGATCATCGTCGAGCGCAGATGGCCGATGGTGAAAAGCTTGGCGATGTTGGGCGAGCTGTATTCCACGATGATCTTCTGGCCGTTCGGAGCTCCCGCACCGTAGGGCTTCGCCGCCAGCAGGCCGCCGAGAACTTCTTTTGCGCGGGCCTCGGGGCGAAGTTTCAAATTCAGGTAGGGCCCTGCCGCGATGAGATCGGCACCTTCGATAAAAATTAGGCCCGCCAACTCGGTGGCCAACTGTGCGGGGTTTTTCCCGAGCGCTTTGGCCACGCGGAAACAGGGGAAAGCAAGGTCACCCAACTCGCCGCTTTTGGGGCGCTCCAACAAGACGTCCTGGCCCGGCACATGCGCCGCCAGGGCACTTCTAAAGGCTTCCCGAATCCGTTCCATCGCCGCCCACCCTCAATTCCAGAGTCTGGGGGCCTGGGGCCTCTTCCAGTGTCTCGAAAGGCGGGCCGGTTGGGAAGGGGAGATTCCAAAGAGAAGGCTGTGGACTCTCGACTTTGGGCGGTAGGTTCAGCAGTAGGTTCAATGGGGAGGCGGTCTTTGGTCGCGCCGAGGGGTGCGCCCTAGCCACTGCCAAATGCCCAAAGCGTTTGAGTCTAGGGCCCACAGCCGTATTTTCCCTTGATCCAAAACGCCGCTGCGATAAGATGTTCTTTCGCGCTTCTGGAGTTTTCACTCTGGAGCAGGAGATCAGAATGGCCAATCACAAGTCTGCCGCCAAAAAAGCCCGTCGCGATGTCGAGGTTCGCCTCCGCAATCGTTCCAGCCGTTCGGGCATGAAAACCGCCGTCAAAAAATTCCTGACCGTGCTTGCCACTGGCAAGAAAGCCGATGCCCAGGTCGAGCTGCCTGTCGTGGTGGGGGTGCTGGATCGCGCCGCCAAGAAGGGCGTCATCCACAAGAACGCCGCCGACCGCACCAAGAGCCGTTTGACGTTGAAGGTCAACGCGCTGGCCTAGAATAGTTCTGAATCACCCCAAAAGCCCCGCCATTCGGGGCTTTTTTGTGTCTGGATGAATGAGGCTTATCACGCCGCCCGCCCTTCCCATGCCATCAAGCAGGCCACCGAGCCCGAGAAAAGCGAAACCATTTGGGTATCCTCGGATCATGCTGAAACTGATTCCCCAAATGCGTGCTGCTCATCGCCACGCGCACCGATTCGGCTCTAATGACGAAGATTTGGATGACATCTTCCCTGACCAAGCCAAACACAAACACGAGCTAGAAATCGAAACCAAGCGTCTCCAAAAGTACGGCGGTATCGCTTGGTGGGATGTGGATCCCGACACCGGAGACGTGCATCCTGAAACCCCGCCGCTGGGCGTTTCCAGTACGTTCAAGTGCCTCCACGAATTGCAGACCTTTTCTTTCCGCTTCCATGCCAATGGCAATCTTGACGTGAAAGGCTTTTAACGCCGGTCTCACTCAGGCGCTGCGAGCTTGATCTTGAGACTCGCTCTGGGCCAACCAAAAAACGAAAATAGATGATCGTCAATCCTTCGATAAACTAGCTTATGGCCCATGATCTCCGCTCACACTTCACCTCCGACTCCGATGTTTCGGCCCTCGCGGCGGGCGTGGTGGGCTCTGAGATTCTGAAGATCGCCCACCAAATCCGTTTACTCAAAGCTGAGGGCAAACAGATATGCAATCTCACGGTGGGGGATTTCGATCCCGCCTACTTTCCGATTCCAGCGTCACTGTTGGAAGGCACACGTCGAGCCCTTGAAGCTGGGCATACCAACTATCCTCCGTCGGACGGTGTTTTGCCCTTGAGGGAAGCGGTGGTGCGCTTCTACGAGCGAGAGTTAGGCCTTATCTATCCAGTGGAGTCGGTGTTGGTGGCGGGCGGTGCGCGGCCTCTGCTTTATGGTGCCTATAAGGCGCTGCTGGATCCCGGCGATACGGTGGTGTACCCGGTCCCCTCGTGGAACAACAATCATTATGCCTACCTCAGTGGAGCGAAAGCCGTGGAGCTGGTGGTGGGCGCGGGTTCTAATTTCTTTCCAACTTTAGATTCGATCCGTCCCCACCTTGGGGTGGCGCGGATGATCTGTCTCAATTCCCCGCTCAATCCCACGGGCACGGCCATTGACGAAAACTTGTTGCGGGACATCGCGTTGGCGGTGGTGGAAGAAAATGCACGACGGAAAAAAATCGGTGCGCGCAGTCTCTACCTGCTCTTTGATCAGGTCTATTGGACGCTCACCTTCGGTGCCACAAAGCACGTGACACCCGTGGGGCTCGTGCCCGAGGCCGCGCCCTACACCCTGCTGCTGGACGCGTTAAGCAAGGCCTTTTGCGCGACGGGCCTGCGCGTAGGTTGGGGGCTGATGCCACCGGGGGTGCGGTCACGCATGGCAGATATTCTTGGCCATGTGGGTGCGTGGGCGCCCAAAGCTGAGCAGATGGCGTCCGCCGAATTACTGGATTCGCCCGAGACCATCCGCACCTTCCAAAACGGGTTGAAAGCTAACGTGCAAAAGCGACTGGAAGTGCTGCACGCGGGCTTCAGTGCCATGGCTGCGGATGGTTACACCGTAGAAGCCATCGCCCCCCAGGGTGCGATCTACCTGTCCGTGCGCTTCAATCTTTTCGGCCGCACGATCCAAAACAAAACCATCCACACCAACGAAGATATCCGCCGCTTGTTGCTGGAACACGCAGGCCTCGCCATCGTCCCCTTCCAAGCCTTCGGCCTCCGCGAAGAAACCGGCTGGTTCCGCCTCTCCGTGGGCGCGGTTTCCGTGGCCGACATCGAAGGGGTGTTCCCAAGGTTGCGCGAGCTGCTTTGGGGGTAGGCCGAGGGCTTTAGAGCCTGTGATACGCTGCCTTCACGTATTAGAAGTAAGGGTGACCGGACCACTGAACTTATTTCGGTGGGCGACTCAATAGTGGAAGCGCAATTGAGCAATCAGCAGCGCATTACCTTCGACTCGGTACACCATGCGGTGCTCGCCCGTTATGCGGCGTGACCAGAACCCCGACAGGGCGTGCTTTAACGCTTCGGGCTTTCCTATTCCGGTGAATGGCTCACGTTGAATTTCTCGTATCAGCTTATTGATTCGTTCGACCATGTGTTTATTTTGCTTCTGCCAATAGAGGTAGTCTTCCCATGCCTCATCAGCGAAAATCAGCTTCACTTGACCAGCTTTCGCCCGACGCCTTTGCCCGAGTTTAGTTGTGTGACCGCCGAGAGAAGGCGCTTTGCGTTAGCAGGTGTGCGCAGCAGGTAGGCGGTTTCCTCAAGCGCGTTAAAGTCTTCGAGCGAGAGCATCACCACGGCCTGCTCGCCATTGCGGGTAATGATCAAGGCTTCATGGTCGTTGCAAACTCGATTCATAGTACTGGCAAGGTTTGCGCGGGCGGCGGTGTAGGTCATTGCATCCATGAGAGGGCTCCCAAGCTGTACTTATTAATGTACAGCCAGACCTCCACTTGTCAACCAAGCTGGTGAGGACGCTGAACGATAGCCTGTAGCCCGTTGCCTAAGATCGAAATGCTTACCCCATCGTGATCCACTGCCCGCTTTCGGCGCGCAGGGGGGTTTCGACCATTTCATTTTCTTTGAAAAGGAAATGGCTGCTGTTCCATGAGGCGCAGTGCTCGCAGCGGTCGGCGTAGTCGGTGGTGCGGTGACCGCAGACGCCACATTCAAAGCGCAATTTCAGGACGCCGAGGTTGCGGAGCAATTGGCGGTATTCGTTCAGCGCCGCGTCCAACCTCGCTCGGCGGCTATGGATCTTGGCCATGTAGAAATACAGAATGGGCGAATAGACCACTTGGCTTTTTACTTCCTGGAACTGTTCGAGCGCTTCGTCCAGGATCTCAAGGCGGTAGTACATCTTGCCGAGGAAGAATTTCGCCACCGTGGAATGTTCACTGGTGGCTGCGATGCGGCGCAGCACCGCGATGCCTTCTTCCGGTCGTCCACTCTGGATGAAATAATCCTCAATTTCCTGAAGGAAAGCGCCCTCGCCCGTGGCGCGGAATCCCTCCACCCAGATCTCCAGACCTTGATCTTCTTGATCCTGAAGAATTCGGCAGCGGCCTAAAGATAGGTAGGCGGGAATGAAGCTCGAGTCTTCTTTGATGATCTGCTGGAAAGCCTGGACGGCATCTTTGTACTGGTCCGCGTCCACTTTCATCAGACCCACCTGATAGGCCAAGGCGGTTCCTTGGGCTTTCTCCCCGGCGCTTAATTCGGTGCCGAAATGGGAGACCAGTTTCTTATGGACCTCCAGCGCTTCTTCCCACCTTTGAGCTTCGGTATGCAAGGCGCGCAAACGGCGTAGCGCGCGCAGAGCCTGCTTGGGCGCATCGCTAACGACTTTCTTCAAGATGCTTGTGGCGCCATCGGAATTCCGAGCGGCCACCAAGGCCTCTGCAAGCTGGTAGCGGGCCTCTACGTGATCCTGATGCTTCCGGCAGAATTTCTCGAAATGTTTGACGGCGGCTTCAGCGTCCCCGACTTTCAACAGCACTTCGCCAAATAGCATCGCGGTGCCTATGTGATCGGGATGGTCGTGGTGGGCTTCTTCCAACATCTCCTTGGCTTTCCCGTAAAGACCGTGAGCCATGAGGCTTCGTGCTTCGGAAAGTCGGTTGGAAAGGCGACGCCCCACGCGGGTAGCGGCCGATGCGTTGAGGCCCTGGATGGCGCGGCGCGCTTCGAGATAGCCGGTGTAAAGGATGTTCAGGATGAAGCCCAGCACCAGCACACCCAGGATGAGCGTGGATACTTTTACTTCTTGGTGTTCCCACAGCATCACGTTGGCGCTCAGAACCTGCTGGTTCTGTACGTAGACATAGCCCACGGACATCAGCACGAAGGCAATGAGGGCAATGAAGATAACGTTTGCGAGCTTCATTTGAAATCCTAACGAATGCAATCAGTCTAGCCCGGATGCTCATCAATCCAGGATTTAGCCGCCTTGAGATCGGACCACACGGCACCGCGCACCTCATTGGTGTATTGCCGTAGTACGTAGGCCGGATGAAAGGTGGGCATCACCGGGATGGAACGATGCAGCTCCAATCGCTGCCAGGTGCCGCGCACCTTCGTGATGCCAAGCGTGACGCCCAGCAATTCACGCAAGGGGGTCGCGCCCAGGGTGACGATGACGGCTGGATCAATGAGCTCGATTTGACGTTTGAGGTAGCCAAGACAGCGTTGGGATTCCTGGGGCGTGGGCGTTCGATTGTCGGGGGGGCGACATTTGACGACGTTGGCGATGTAGACCTGGTCCCTTTTGAACCCGAGGGCGGCGATCATCTTGTCGAGCAACTCCCCGGCTTTGCCCACAAAAGGGCGGCCCTGCTCGTCCTCATCCTTGCCAGGGCCCTCGCCGATGAACATGAGCCGGGCCTTGGGATCACCTTCGCCAAACACCAAGCGAAATCGCCCCGCGCCTAATGGACAGGCCAGGCAGCCCTGAATACAACCCTGCAACGAGGCCAAGTCCAAGGCCGAGGCAACTAACTCAGCCGGTGGATTCCCCACCGGATCGTTCGGGGGTGCAAAGGCCTTGGTTTGAATGGGGCCGGGCGCCTGAGCCTTGATTTCAGATCCCAGCACAGGGATAGGCGGGCCTGAAACCCTTTCAGGAGAGGCTTCGGCTTCGGCCGACCTGGGTTCCCGCACCAGCCCCATCACCCCTAATTCTTGTAGGGTGTCCTTCCAGGGCTGAAGATCGTGGGCCATGAGACTAGACTAAACGAGTGTGAGCCGGGACGGTCCGCTCATGCCGGGAACTTCCTTTCCCGCCCGGGCACCTATGCCTCGGAGCGACGCATGCAAAGCCCCATCGAACAGCTGATACCCAAAGGCCATTTGGCCGAAAATACTCCGTTTGGCGAAGCCAAAGACTTTCACGGAGCTTTCTCAGAACTCTATCCGCGGTTGGTGAATTACGCCCGCCGCTTTGGAGCCACCTACCCCGAGGACATCGCGCAGGAAGCCTTTGTCATCCTGATGCAGCGGGCCGTGGCGGTGGAACATCCCACAGCTTTCCTATACGGCACTGTGCGGACCTTGGCGCTCACGGAGCGCCGCCCCATGAAGAACCAGAACTTGAGTCTTGAAGTGGTCATGGAACCAGGCCGCAATGCGGACGCCGAAGAGCAGCTGCTGAGCCGCGAAATCCGTGAACGGATGCGTACCCTTTCCCCCACTTTCCGGGAAGCCCTTTGGCTTTTCGTCGTGGAAGGCCTTTCCATCCGCGAAATCTCCGACATCCTTAGCATCCCCGAAGCCACGGTGAAGACGCGTATTCATCGCGCCAAAGCCCAGCTCAAAGACCAACTGAATCCCGGAGGCATCCATGCCTTGGCTTGATCCCGCACGCCGTGATGAATCGGCGGAAGACCGCGACCTGCGTGCCGAATTGCGTGGCCTCATAGGGCTGCCGGTCCGTAGCTTCGAATCCAATTTCTTCGGCGTCGAGCCCACGCCCGAAATCGTCGAGCTGGCGGAAAAACTCCGCTCCGAATCCCTGCGCCGCCGCAACACCGCTCGCCGCCGCCCCATGTGGATGCTCCTGGCGGCGGGCCTTCCCGTGGCGATGTTGATCTCAGGCCTTGGTGTCTGGGGTGTCCAGCAAAAGCATAAAGCCGATGCCCTCACCGCCGCAGCCGCTACGCAGAAAACCAAGACCGAGCGCGCCAACGACGCCTCTCAAACCGCCGTGTCTCGCGACCGCGACGGCCAACTAAAGACAGGCGCTGCGACTCCCCTTTCGACCCCTGATTCCAGTGTTAGGAGTGTTTCGAATGTGTTGGCTTCTGCACCGCACAACCTGAAGGGCACCGGAACGACTACCTTCACGCCCACCAAACCCAGTAAGCGCGGCAACGAATATCCTGTCATCGAAGTGAAACAGCCCTTGCTGCTGCCACCTACCACCGTGGATCGCGTCAAGGCTCAATAAACTTCTCGGGCTTCGGGCGTCAGGCTTCATTGTTGAGGGTCGCTTCGCATACTCGCGTATGAGATGCCCCATCCAAAATCAACAACGAAGCCTGATGTCCGAGGCCTGACGCCGTATTGACCTTGAGCACGACCGCAAACCCGGGATCAAACCGCCTGGGCGTGTCCAGGGCTCCAGCCGCGCTCATTGAGAAGACGGGCGCCTTGAATGCGAGTTAGACGGAAGGCCATCTCCTCTTGATGCAAGTGACAGAAGGCCTGAAGGTGATCTCCTTCCAGGGTGCGCGGTGTCACTCTTCGGAGCTGAGTCCGATGGGCGGCGGGGGGCAGGTAGGTGAGCTCTACCATCAGATTGTGACTGGCGGCGTATTCGAGGATGAGTTGCATTTCTTCGGCGGCTTGGGTGCCACCACCGAGGTGCAGCATCGGGATGCGCTTTTGAACTTCCTGATACAGGTTTGGATCTTCATCGTGGATTTTCTGAAGCGTGCTGCGCACCATTTGCCGCACGGGTTCGAGGTTGTGGCTCATGCCTTTGTCGTCCACAAAGGCCAAGCAGGCCAAGGCCCAAAGGTAGAGATCCTCTTCTTCATCAAGACTCACGGGCAAGAAACGACCGGGCTTGGGTAGATAACCTGCGGCCTTCAACAAAGCAAACGCATTGCCCTGGCCTTTAACTTCCAGCACGGTTTCGGAGATGGGCGAAAGCCTTAAGGGTGCGAGTTCCGGGCGCAATTGCAGTTCATCGGCGAGGGAGGCATTTCGGGCTCGCACCAACCGTCGGCCCTGTTGAATCTCAACTTCCCCCACCCGTTGACCGAGATCGTGAAGCAGTTGCGTGAGTGTCGAGGGCATGGTCGTGCCGGGATCGCCGAGCCGTTGCTTGATGTCATCCAGCAACATGCCAGAGTCCAGGGCGCGCACCAAAGTGTCGGGCCCCAAACGGAAGGTGGCCATGGTGTCCAAGCCCTCTACCTCCGCGAGCTGTGCCAGGCGCAGCAGGCGATGCGGATTCTGAAACATCGGTGTGAGCATTTCCAGCGTGGGTTGAAGCACCACGGGCGGCTCGGTCATCAGAGGCGCCCAATGGGCTTCAGTACCTCGCAAATCCCGGAGCAAATATTCTTGGGCGAGTGCCTCACCATGCGGAGTCAGCCCCAAATGTTCACCACTCTGGTCCAGCGCAATGAGTCCCATGCGACCCATAAAGGGCAGCAACGCAGAGCGTGTGCGGTCTTCATCAATGGGATGAAGTGTTTTCAGAAATCCTAGGAACGGCTGGATGGCCAGTATCTGGCCGCGACGCTCCAGAAGGTGCTGCATGAGAAAGCGCCGGTCTTCCGCTGGGGGCATATTCCAGGACTTGAGATCATGCTCCAGCAGGCTCGCGAAGGCGCGCTCAGCCACCCAGCGTGGGGGATGGGCCAGCACCGCAGGCAACAGGGTGTCCACGCGGCCTTCACGGCTCCACAACAGGCCCAGGCGGTGCAGGAGTGTAAAGAGGAGCGTGGCGTCGTGTTCCTCTTTTAGAAATACGTTGTGCGAAAGGATTTGTGAGAGTTCTTTTTTCGCGGGCAATCCACCCTTGAGCACGCGGATACCTGCCACGCAGCGCAGCAGCACCGACGTGAGCGACATCGAAAAGCCGTAGGGCGGCGCGGGACAAAGTTCGGCATCGAAGCCGCCTTGGAAACTGAGGGAGCAGTCATCGAAATCCGCGAGCGCGTCCGCCACGCGCTCCGCGAGGGCCCACCCGTGCGCTGCGGGAAGAATCAGCCCCAGATCCGCCAAGTGGCTTTCGGTCCCGGCCAGGGGTTGGGCGCCTTGCTCCACGAGATGCTTGAGCACCAGCAGATCCTTACTTTCAAGATCCGCCAGGGTGTTGGACAGCTGCTTGTGGTCTTCCAGGTGGAACACCATGGTTTTCAGCAGGCGCACACGGCCATCGGTGCCATCCTCCCATCGGTGCGGAATGGGGAGCCTCCGATGTTCGCAGATGCGGCGGAGGGTTTCGTCGGTGCAATTGGAGAGGAGCTGGTAATGAGAAAGCTGCATGGATCCTCGTGTGGCATCAGCGGGTACACGTGACCTTCCAGTCTCCCACGGAACCCGCGTTTCCTCACGCCTGAATTTCGATTAGGCCCCGTCGAGGAAAGCTGTGATGTCGGCGTCATCCACCGTACCGTTCCCATCAAAATCTGCGCGGAGGTCAGGGCTTGGCGCATCGCTCCCGCGATAGGCGGTGGCCATTAGCGCCAAATCCAGCACATCCACGGTGCCGTCCAAGTTCAGGTCTTTTGTTTTGACGGTGATGGAGGCCGAGGCGAAACGGCTGAGGTCTGTGATGCTGGCGGCGCGAAGCTGAAACAGACCCGGTGTAGGTGGGGCATGAAACGTCACAGTGCGGCTGCCTGAAGGTTGAAGATTCCCGCCGTCAGAGGTAAATACGACACCGTGATCCGAAGTACCCAGCACTGATGCTTTAAAGGTACGAATTCCGCCGGTGGCCATCGTCGCTGATGTAGGCCCCAAGCCCACCTCCACCGCGCCAGTATGCGATCCAATCTCCCACACGCCGCGACCGAAGGTGGCGGCCCGGAGGAAACTTCCGTCTGGCGCCACGTAGAGATCCTTTACAGCGACCATGGGAAGGCCGAGTCCATATCGGGCCCAGGAATCGCCACCATTCAGCGAACGATAGACCCCGAAATCCGTCCCCGCGAAAAGCACTTGAG
>JAYVXV010000331.1:0-10591 GCA_043784905.1 Holophagaceae bacterium
GGCGTAACTGGCATTCGTGGCCCCGGCAATATCCGTGGAGCCCGCCTGCCACTGATAGGAGCCCGCGCCGGTGGCCACCACCGTGAAGGTGGCCGGACGACCCACGGTCGTCGTTTGGTTGGTGGGCTGGGTGGCGATGGTGGGGGGGTAAGTGGTGCCACCTCCCCCGGAGTAGCCTCCGCCGCCACTACAGGCCAGGATTCCAACCACAAGGAAAACCACCGACGCCTTCTGGGTCAGGGTGGAAAACCGGACGCGACTCGTGGAGAGAGGGCCCATGGCGACCTCCTTCACCGGGCGGGCGGTGCTGCCTGCTCGGGGACACCTTCAGAACACTGGCTTCAGTGGAACCTGGAGCCAATGTAGGGGCAGCCCCCTCCAAGTCAACCCGCACTTTCCACTCCCGGGACAGGGTGTCTACAGCGTCCAGAAATGCTCACACTGTTGGCGTGGGTGAAGGCCAGTGGCCGCAGGTAAGATTCGCTTCGGCTAAAGTGGGGTCGGCTTCATCAACGGAATGCCTGGACAAAGGAGGATTGGCCATGGACTTCAGCGGACGAACCATCATGGTTTTGGAAGACCATGATTTTCAGCGCCGGATGGTCTTGAATCTGCTCAGGGAACTGGGTGCCACCAACCTGCTAGAGGCCGCCAATGGCCGGGCCGCCCTCACGCTGCTGTCCTCTCGCGAAGAGCCCGTAGACATCATCCTGTGTGATTTAGATATGCCCGAGATGGACGGCGTGGCATTCATCGGCCATGTGGCAGAACAACAGCTTTCGCTGGCTGTAGCCGTGGTTAGCGGCATGGAGGCTTCCATTCTCAATAGCGTGGAAACCATGGCGAGGGCCTATGGGCTCCAGGTCCTGGGAACCATTGCCAAACCCCTAACCCGGCAAGAGCTCTCCGATTGTCTTGATCGGTTTCAGCCTCGGAACAGCGCTAAGCATGCCTACGTGGTTGTGGATGAATTCAAAGCAGAAGATCTCCACCGAGGCCTGGCCCAGAGAGAGTTTCTGCCTTTTTTCCAGCCCAAAGTTTCGTTCTCCACAGGCGAAGTTGTGGGCGTGGAAGCCCTGGTGCGCTGGTTTCGCCCAGGCAATGGCGTGGTGTCGCCTTTGTACTTCATTCCCCAAATGGAGGCTGAAGGCTTGGTGATTGCGCTTACTGAGTCGTTACTGGGCCAAACCTGCGCCTACCTGCGGGCCTGGAGTGAGCGGGGACTCGGCCTTGCGGCATCGGTGAACGTATCCATGCAATGTCTATCGGATGTCAGTTTTGCCGATAGGCTGCATGATCTGGTGCAGGCTGCCGGGTGCGATACCAAACAAATCACGCTAGAGGTCACCGAGACCGATGTGATGAGCGAAGTAGCCAAAGTCCTGAATGTTCTGGCCCGTCTAAGGATCAAGGGATTTGGGCTTTCCATTGATGATTTCGGCACGGGCTATTCTTCGTTGCAACAGCTCAGCAATGTGCCTTTCACCGAGTTGAAGATTGACCAATCCTTCGTGAAAGATTCTCCGGATCAACCCCGTCATCGCACGATTGTGGAAACGAGCCTGGATTTGTCCCGAAAGCTCAATCTCAAATCCGTGGCCGAAGGTGTCGAGACGCGTGCGGAGTGGGATCTACTCAAGTACCTGGGGTGTGAACTGGCCCAAGGCTACTTCATCGCCCGGCCCATGCCCGGTCATCAGATCCCGGAATGGGTTCAGCTCTGGATTGCACCGGAAGGTTGAAAGCCCGTTGAGCCCTTGCGATAAAAGAATGTTGTCACTGTTGTGGCGATCCGGCACTAAGGCTCCTTGCTTTCCATCCAAACTTCCGCTGGTTATCCTTCACACCACTGGGAGACGAGCCTTGGCGACACGAAGACTTCCTGTTGTTCGGCCATGGGCGCTCAGGGCCCTGGCCGAGACGCCGGGGTTTCGTGGCTTCCTGGGGATTGGGCTGCTGGTCTCCCTGTTAATGGTCTCGTCACCGATGTTGGCCAAAGCGAAGCCGGAAAAAATCACCATCCAGCTGAAGTGGAAGCATCAATTTCAGTTCGCGGGATATTACGCCGCCCAGCATCAAGGTTATTTCGCGGCAGAAGGCCTGGACGCAACTCTGATCGAGGGCGCTCCCAACCGAAATGCAATCACCGAAGTCATGGTGGGCAAGGCTGACTATGGCATCGGTGATTCAGCCCTGCTTCTGGCCCACGGACAGGGGCTTCCGGTGGTGGTGGTGGCAGCTATTTTCCAGCACTCACCCTATATCCTGCTGACCCGGGAATCGGATGGTTTGAAGGAGCCGAAGGACTTCATCGGGCGACGCATCATGGTGGAGTTCGACCAGGGGGAAATCCAACTCAAGGCGATGTTCCTGCATGAAAGAATTGATCTCTCGAAGATCCAATTCATCCGGCATTCCTGGAATCTCCGGGACTTGGCGGAAGGAAAGATTGACGCCATGACGGCCTACCAGACGGTGGAGCCCTACCAGCTCAAGGCTCTTGGAGTGTCCCCTGGAATAGTCCGTCCGGGGGATCACGGCATTGACTTCTACGGTGATTGCCTTTTTACGAGCGAGTCCGAAGCGCAAACTCGCCCGGATCGGGTTGAGGCTGTGCGCAGGGCGGTATCGAAGGGGTGGGAATACGCCATGCAACACCCTTCCGAGGTGAGCCAGTGGATTCTCGCCTTGCCCGGAGTGCGAGAACGAGGCATCGGTATCGGCAACCTGGAATTTGAAGCCGAGGCGATGAAGTCGCTGGTGGCGTCTGACCTGGTTCCCATCGGGCATGTCAACCAAGGTCGCTGGCAGCAAACCCTCGATGTCTACCAGCGGCTCGGGATCCTGCCACCCTCAATCAAACTCGGCGAATTCCTGTTTGAACCTGGACAGAGCTTGTCGAAACAAACCAAAGATCGGGTCCGCCTCGGTGGGTGGATTCTAGCGGGGGGAACCCTTTTGGTGCTGGGCTGGGTTCTCACCCTGCGGCGGCGGGTGCGGGAGGGCCTCGGTGCGCTCCGGGAAAGTGAAGAAAGGTATAAGCAGCTTGTGGAGATGGCGCCGGACGCGATCTTCATCGAGAACGAAGGCCGCTTCGACTACCTGAATCCCGCGGCGGTAGCGTTATTCGGCATTCAGGCTCCCGAAGATTTGATGGGGCACTCGGTTTTGGAGATCGTCCAAGCATCAGACCAGGACCGCATCCGATACCGTGTCGAGTCCTTTCAGGTGACGCTTGGTGTGCTCCCTCGGACTGAGATCACCCTGAATCGGCCCGATGGCAAGCATATTGAAGTGGAAGTGATCACCACCCCCATTCGCTGGAAGGGGGGCACCGCAGGCCGGGTGTTCCTCAAGGACATCACCGCCCAAAAAGAGGCCGAAGCCGCCCTCCAGGCCAGCCGTGACACGCTGCGGGGATTCTTTGATGGAGCCCCTTTTCAGATGGGTGTCACCGAGTTGTGTGCGGATGAGGACGTGCTTCTGGTGTCCGTAAATTCTGCCGCCGCCGCTTCCATGGGGCTGACGGTCCAACAGGCTCATGGAAAACGCATTAGTGAACTGGGGCTGCCAGGCTCCCGCCGAGGGGGGTGGGTGGACCGCTACCATGAGGCCTGGGAAAGCCGAAAACCGGTCCATTTCGAGCAACAGGTGGCCAATGAAAGTGACACCTGGTGGGCCGTAGCCTTGGCCTTCATCGGTGAGGGCCCGACCGGGCGCCCCCGATTTTCCTATGTGGTCGAGGACATCACAAAGCGCCGCCAAATGGCCCTAGCCCTACAGAAGAGCGAGGCACGCTACCGCCTGATCTCCGAAAACACGCGCGATTTAATTTGTCTCCACGAGCCCAATGGCACCTATCTCTACCTGTCTCCTTCTGTAAAGGGGATCCTCGGCTATGAGCCCGAAGAATTGGTGGGCACAAGCCCTTTCGCCATGTTCCACCCAGACGACATCGAAGCCATCCGGCGAGTCCACCGCGACCAGGACCTAACTAATATCCGGGGTGAAGTCCGCCAATATCGCCTGCGCAAAAAGGATGGCGCCTACCTGTGGGTCGAAACCCTCACACAGCCTCTGCTTGGGCCAGATGGCGAGGTGGTCCAGCTCCAAACATCCACCCGCGACATCAGCGCCCGGGTGAAGGCAGAGGAAGAATTGCGAAGGCAGAATGAACTTTTTCACCTCGTTCAGCGCGCCACCAACGATGCGATCTGGGATTGGGATCTGGCCAGCGATCAAGTGGTCCGAGGGGAAAACATCAAGACCATGTTTGGCTATGGACCCAATGAGGTGATCCCTAACATCCGCTGGTGGGAGGATGGCATTCATCCCGAGGACCGTCTGCGCGTCATCAGTGGAATCCAAACCGTGATTCGGGAAGGGGGAACCGCCTGGTCTGAGGAGTTCCGGTTTCTGCGTAAGGATGGTTCGTACGCCCTGATCCTGGACCGAGGCTATGTGGTGCGAGACGACCAAGGAACCCCCCTGCGCATGATCGGGGCCGTGTCCGACATCACCGACCGCATCCGCGCCGATGAGGCCCAGGCAGCCAATCAGGCGAAATCTGTTTTCCTGGCCACCATGACCCATGAAATCCGTACCCCGATGATTGGCATGATGGGCATGGTAGAGATTCTCTCGCATACCAAGCTGGACACGGATCAGCGCCTGGCCCTCGATACCATCGAAGCGTCCTCACGCAACCTTTTAGGGATCATCGGGGACATTCTCGATTTCTCGAAGATCGAAGCTGGGCGGCTCGAATTGGAAACCAAGGTGGTTTCGTTGGGGCAACTCGTGGAGGAAGTATTTTCGAGTTATTCAGGGATGGCCCTTCACAAAGGGCTTCGGGCGACCTGCGACATTGATCCAGCTTTGGCGCAAGCCCATCTGGCAGATTCCACCCGAGTCGGTGAGATTCTCGGCAACTTCCTCAGCAATGCTCTCAAGTTCACTCACCAAGGTTTCATTCATCTGAATGTCGTCCTTCTCACCTCCGATGCCACAACCCAAACCATCGCATTCCAAGTTAAAGACAGTGGCATCGGGGTGTCGGCTGAAAATCAGAAACGGCTCTTCCAGCCCTTTGTGCAGGCGGAGTCCAATACCACTCGACGATTCGGTGGCACCGGGCTGGGCCTGACCATCTCCTTGCGGCTGGCCCAGTTGATGGGGGGCAGTATCACCATGGACAGCAAGGAAGGCGCGGGCACCACTATGTCTTTCGTCGCGACTTTCCCCTTGGCGGACCCCACCTCCCTGACCAAAGGCCTGGAATCGGTGGCCTGGGAACCAACCGAAGCACCCAGCCGTTCGATCGCCGAAGCCGCAGGATGCCTGGTGCTCCTGGTGGAAGACCACCCCACAAATCGCCTGGTGCTCTCTCGGCAGCTTGTACTAGCGGGCTACCAAGCTGATGTGGCGGAAGACGGCCCCGCTGCGCTGGTATCCATGGGTCGGCATCACTACGGACTTGTGCTTACAGACGTACAGATGCCAGGTATGGACGGCTATCAGCTGGCCACCGAGATCAGGAAGATCGAAAGGAGAACCAGCGGCAGTCGAATCCCCATCCTGGCCCTCACCGCCAACGCCATACAGGGCGAGCTGGATCGGTGTATTGCCGCGGGCATGGATGATTGCATCATCAAGCCCGTGAGCATTCCGTGCCTTGACGCCAAGCTGCGCCAGTGGCTTCCGGGCGCCGCAGGCCTCACGAAAACGAAGGCCGCAGCCTTCGAGAATCAAGGGAATCAATCCCGCTCAATACCGTCTGATCCTCCGGTGGATCTTGTGTTCCTCACCGAATTCACTCGGGGTGATTCCGCTGGCGCGATGGAGATTCTTCGGGATTTCCGGGATACGACCCGCCATGACGTCACCGAGCTGCGGGCCGCGCTGACCGGCGGGATCCTCGCCAACGTGGCTCGATGGGCGCATCGAATCAAGGGCTCCAGCTTAATGGTGGGTGCAAAGGCTCTGGGGCAGACCGCCGAAGCGCTGGAACGGGCGGCCGGATCTGGCGAGGTCACAAAATTGGATCCTCTCATCATCACCATCGAAACCGCATTTGAATCTCTGGATCGCTTCGCCCATGAACAGCTCGCCAAGCACAAGCAACGCGAATCACCCGACGTGTGATGGGACCGATAGGAACCACGAGTCTCGACTCACGCAAAGCAGCGAAACCATGACGGAAGAGGGGCCGCTAGGCCCCCTCTTCTATTTCATCTGCGCAATCTGCGGCTTCAGTTTTTAGGCCAATCTTTAGACCAGGGCCCGCTTCTCGGCCTTCTTACGATCCGCTTCGTCGAGCACACGCTTCCTCATGCGGATGAAGCTAGGCGTAACTTCTACCAGCTCGTCGTTCTGGATATATTCCAGCGCTTGTTCCAGAGTGTGCTCCCTGGGCGGGGTCAATCGCGTGGCTTCATCCGCGCCGGATGAGCGCATATTCGAGAGTTTTTTGCCCTTGGCGACGTTCACCACCAGGTCGTTCTCACGGGAGTTCTCGCCCACGATCATGCCCGCGTAGCACTTGGTTCCGGGGTGCAAAAAGATCACGCCGCGATCCTCGAGATTCATGAGCGCGAACCCCACGGTCTCGCAGGTTTCCATGCTGATGAGCACGCCGTTCTTGCGGCCCGGCAGCTCACCCTTGTAAGGGCCGTAGTGGCTGAAGAGGCTATTGACGATGCCTTCGCCACGGGTGTCGGTCATGAATTCAGACCTGAATCCGATGAGTCCACGGCTGGGGATTTTGAAATGCAGGCGTACGCGCCCCATCTCCTGGCCCATGTCCTGCATTTCCGCTTTTCTCATGCCGAGCTTTTCCATCGCCACACCCATGTAGGCCTCGGGTACGTCCACGGTGAGATCTTCGTAGGGCTCTTCTTTATCGCCATCTTCCGTGGTGTGGATGATGACCTCGGGGCGGCTGACGCAGAGTTCAAAGCCTTCGCGGCGCATGGACTCGATGAGCACGCTCAAGTGCAATTCGCCTCGGCCGCTGACCTTAAAGGCATCGGGTGTTTCGGTGTCTTCCACCCGCAGCGCAACGTTGTGTTGCAGCTCTTTCATCAGGCGTTCGCGAATGCGGCGGCTCTGGACGTGCTTGCCATCCTGGCCGGCGAAGGGGCCCGCGTTCACCATGAACATCATGGAGATGGTGGGCTCATCAATGTCCACGTAGGTCAGTGCCATCGGCGACTCCGCCGAGGCGATGGTCTCGCCCACGCGGATATCGGGGATGCCGGCGATGGCGACGATTTCTCCGGTGCTAGCCTCGGTCTGCGGCACGCGGGTGAGACCCTCGAATCCGTAGAGTTGGGTAATTTTGTGGTTCTGAAGGGAGCCATCGCGCTTCACCAGGGCCACGTTTTCGCCTACCTTGATGGTGCCGTTGAAGATACGTCCGATGCCGATCTGGCCGACGAAATCGTTGTAGTCCATCAAGGTCACGAGCATCTGCAAGGGGGCTTCGGGATCACCGCTGGGGGGTGGGCAATATTTTGAGATGGTGTCAAAGAGCGGATCGAGGTTCTCGCTATTGTCGTTCACGTCCATCATCGCGTAGCCCATCTTGGCTGACGCAAAAACGGTGGGGAAATCCAACTGCGCGTCGGTGGCACCCAGCTCCATGAACAATTCAAAAACTGCGTCCTGCGCGAAGTGAGGTCGTGCGCCGGGGCGATCCACCTTGTTGATCACGACGATGGGCTTCAGGCCCAAGGCAAGCGCCTTGCGCGTCACAAATTTGGTCTGAGGCATGGGGCCATCGAAGGCATCCACCACCAACAGCACCGAATCCACCATGGAGAGCACACGCTCCACTTCGCCGCCGAAATCCGCGTGGCCCGGCGTATCCACGATGTTGAAGCGATGCCCCGCCCAATGAATGGACGTGGTTTTCGCCAGAATCGTGATGCCGCGCTCCCGTTCCTGGTCATTGGAGTCCATGGCGCGCTCCTGGACCTTTTGGTTGTCCCGGAACATATGGGCGCCCTTGAACATGGCGTCCACCAGCGTGGTCTTGCCGTGGTCCACGTGAGCGATGATGGCGATATTACGGATCTTTTCGAGGGGAGTCATGGGCATCCAGAACAGTGGAAAGGCATCAAAGAAGTCGAACCCATGATTTTACCAGGGATTCCCTGATTGGCTCAGTGAAGATTTCACGCCCTTCCCTTCTTTAGGAGCGTGTCTAAGAAATCCCCCGTGCCGCGCTGGGAGCGCCGGGCGAGCGAGGCAGATATCAGTTTGTCTTGCGTATCGGCAAAGCCGATACCAAGAAGGCAGCCGACCACGGCATATAGTCTATACGCCACGGGAGGGTAACGCAGCATCGCGACGCCCGCCGCCCCAGCCCGAAGGGACGGGGCCAGCCGCGCGCATCGCGGCGTCAGCGACCTTGTGCGTATCATCTACACGCCGCTGCGGTCGCTTCCTTGCGCTGCATCGCGGCTGACCTCCGTCGCGGCATGGGGGATTTCTTAGACACGCTCCTACACTGGCGGAGTAGGATGAATCCACTTCATCCGCATTCCTGGGAGTGCTCCCATGCAAATCAACGAACTGCTCACGGCCGTGTGTGAACTCGGGGCTTCCGACTTGCACTTGAAAGTCGGCAACTTCCCGGTGGCGCGAATCAAGGGCCGCCTAACGCCCATGACCCAGTTCAAGCGCATGGTGCAAGAAGACACCATCGCCATGGCCTACAGCATCATGGCGAGCGACAAGCAGAAGTCGAAATTCAAGGAAAACTTGGACATTGACTTGGCCTATTCGGTACCTGCGCTGGGACGATTCCGATGCAACGTTTTCAATCAGCGCGGCACGGTGGGCCTGGTCCTCCGCGTGATTCCTCGGCGCATCTATTCCATCGAAGATTTGATGCTGCCCAAGGTGCTGGCGAAAATCTGCGAAGAGCAGCGCGGCATGGTGCTCGTTACGGGCACCACGGGCTCAGGGAAATCCACCACGCTGGCGGCCATGATTGATCTCATCAATGCGACCCGCATCGAGCACGTACTCACCATCGAAGACCCCATCGAATACCTGCATCGCGACAATCAGAGCATCGTCAATCAGCGCGAAGTCGAAGCCGACTGCAAAAGTTTCGCCATGGCGCTCCGTGCGGCGCTGCGGCAAGATCCTGACATCATCCTGGTGGGTGAGATGCGCGATCTCGAGACCATCGAAACCGCCATGCACGCCGCAGAAACGGGTCATCTTCTCTTCTCGACGCTGCACACCTTGGACGCCACGGAAACCATCAACCGCGTCATTTCGGTGTTTCCGCCCCACCACCAGAAGCAGATTCGGCTGCAGATGTCGGCGGTGTTGAAGGCCATCATCTCCCAGCGCCTTGTGCCCAGGGCCGATGGTCAGGGCCGCGTCCCCGCTGTGGAAGTGCTCGTCACCACCGAAACGGTGCGGTCCTGCATTGAGGACAAGGACAAGACCAAACAATTGCGCGATGTCATCGCCGCAGGCACGTCGCAATACGGTATGCAAACTTTCGACCAGAGCCTTTTCTTTCTGCTCCGCCAAAACCTCATCACCGAAGAGGAAGCCCTCAAGCGCGCCACCAACGTGGGCGAATTCAAGCTCAAGCTCGAAGGTGTCAGCTCCAGTTCCGATCTCGCCAGGGCCAGCATGGAAGCCGGAATGAACATCAGCGCGGGGGCCGGTCGCGAGTCCGGTGGCGCGGCACCTGCTCCTACCACTACCCTGGCACCCACCAGCTCGACCTCGCCGTTAATGCCCCCTTCGTCGGACGTAAAGATCAGCCTGGGTCGTTAGACAGCATTCCTGGTTCTACATTTCGCTTGTCCGTATCATCGAGGTTTCCATGATCAAGCTTGATATCGCCAACGCGCTCATGCAGGCCCATCCCTGCTCGAGGTCCACTGCCTTGCAGGTCGTGGATCTTCTGACAGAGCGTATGAAGCAGGCCCTGCTGGATGGCCATCGCATCGAAATTCGCGGCTTCGGCGTGTTTGAGCCCCGCCCCCGCAAACGCGGCATGGGCCGCAACATCAAGACCGGTGACAGTGTCGCCATTCCCAAAGGGAAGAGCATCCGCTTCAAGCCCGGCAAAGAACTGCGGGCCATTGAAGTGGAATGAGGGTACGACGGATGACGGATGAGGTTTGAGGGATGAGGAGTGCGGCAAAGGTGCACTAGGAAGTTGCGACCAGAGGCCGCCGCCTTATGGAACCTCACCCCTCAGCACCTCATACCAAGTCGCATTCAAAAAGGTAGAAATTCACCACCAGATTTCAGTTTGTCTCGCGCATCGGCATAGCCGATATCGAGAAGACGCGATGACACCAAGAAAACGCCAAGCTCCATCACCCATGATGCAGGCCTGCCTGAATTTCATGCGCGAAGCTCGCACCTGACGTCTCTCTCTGGGCCCCCTATGCCTTGTTGGTTCTACTTCTTTGAACCCGGATTTTGCAGTTGCCATTGTTCCAGGCCGCTTCAGGCCTCGGGCATCAGGCCTCGTTGTTGTGGGTTGCTTCGCATACATATGTGCGAGATGGCTAATCCAAAATCAACAACGATGCCTGAAGTCTGAGGC
>JAYVXV010000332.1:0-3248 GCA_043784905.1 Holophagaceae bacterium
GATTCACCGTAAATCGGAAATCGGTAATCCAGATTGATCAGGGCGATGGCCTGCCCACCAATGGGAATCTGCTCATATTGTGCGAATTGACCCGAGGGATCGAATAGCTGGGAATAGGTCCCATCTGTGTGTCGCACAAACACGGGAACGCTGGTCAGCGGACCCAGATAATCGGGCTCCACCCCGCGCTGGCTGCTGGAACCTCCGGCGAAGAACCGCTCTGAAAGGGGGAGTTCCCGGCTGCTGCTGGCGGTCGGACGGGCGGCGCCGACCCGTAAGCCGAGGCTGACCACGCCCGCGCTGGCCCGGTAGCCGATGGGCCAAGTCCACTGCTGGCGCACATCCACCTTCACGAAACTGGAATTGGAGCTGGTGCCGAAAATCTGGTTGGCGAACTCCACCCTGGCTGCGGTAACCGAGCCCGAAGTCGGATCGTAGGGGCTGTCCCGGGTGTCCCGAATCCATTCCACAAAGGGTGCCGAGATCGTCGAGCGGGCGGGGCTCTTGGTGGCCTTGTTGAGATAATCCGGGGCAAGAATGGGATCACCGGGGCGAGGGGAGAGCCGGTTGGCGCGCACGTCCACGCGCTCAAAACGGTGGCCCACGCGAAGAATGCGATGCTCGTCCAGTCGCCATTCCAGGCTGTTTTGAATTCGCCTGCGGCGGATGAGGTAAGCGGTCTGTTGCTCCTGGATGTAGGCCGCATCTGCGTGGTACAAAGCCCGCTCTGGTAGCCAGTTTGTGAGCACTCCAGGCGCGAACCAGGGGTCGGTGTAGCCCATGCTGTAGCTGTCCACGGATCGTGCGAAATCGCCCGTGGGGAAAATTCGGGCAAGGGTCGGGTTGTGAAGGGTTCCGTCCCCAGCGCGGAGACCGAAATCCAGCGTGCGGCCCATCCCTTGAAAATTTAGACGTTGGACACCGTAGCCCAGGCTGTAGCCGTAGCTCTTGTCGTAACCGAAGGATTCGGTGAAAACCCAGTGAGAGCGCTCCTGCAGGTTCATGGAAAGGTCGCCATCCTGCCATGGGCTGTTGGGGTCCGGCGGTACGCCGGGGGGCGCCAGGGATTCTCTCAGGCTCTCAATGTCCACCCGTTTGAAGGCCCCGAGGTTTCCCAGGTTGGCCTGCGCACGACCGACCTTATCCAAGTTCAGTGGATTGCCAGGGATGAGATCCCGAGCCTCCCTGAGCACCGCGACGGACTGGGTTTCGTCACTGCCTTGCACCACCAGACGACGCACCTGTTGCAGCGGTTGGGGTGGGATTTCGATGCGAACCGTGACGCCTGATTCGTCTTCATCAAATCGCGGCGTCCGAACCACCGGTCGAGTCGAGCCCAAAGCCGCGACCTGTTGGTTGAGGGAGGAGAGCACCTCCCCTAGATCCGCCCGAAGGTAAGGCACAGGCTGTTCGGTGAGAAGACGCACCGCACGCTTGGGTTTTCCAATTTCGCTGGGCAACAACTCCAGTACGGCGGTGAGCCCTTTTCGCTCATGCCGATCGGATTGATAACGCCGTCGCTGAGACAAGACGGGTTGCAGCAGAATCGGCTTATCCGAAAAAGCTTTCAGCAAGCTCTCTCCAAGTTTCCAAGGATCCCAAAGGGGTCCATCAGGCATTTCCAAGATGATGCTCCGCACCGTACGCTGGGGGCCCTCTTTGATGTTGAAAATAAGGGTTTGCTGACCTTCTCGATTCTCGATGTGCCGTCGCAATCGCACTTCAGAAAAGCCCTTTGACAGATAAATATTTTTGACCCGCGTTTCAAGATCGGCCAAAAGATCCGGCGTGGCGCGAGATGGGTAGACCCACATGAACCCCGAAGGTAGATCTGCCGCTTTCTGAAGCTCTGCATCGGTAATTTCTTGATTGCCTTCAAACTTCAAACGCTTTACGAAACGGCGGTCGCTGAGCTGAATATGGTAAGTGACTCGGACTTCTCCAGGTTTCTCAGATGTCCCCGCCACCACCTCCCTTGAGTGCGTGGCGACCACATCCAGAAATCCCTTGTCCCGAAAATAGTGAACAATCCGACGATCCCCTTCATCCAGCAACTCCGGCGAATAGCGGTCCGTTCGGGCCAGGGGCAGTAGTTCGCGCAAGGTGCGCTGGCTGAGATTTTCTCCATCCGAATGAATCGTGACCCGAGGGCCCGAGTCCACATCCAGGCTCAAAGTGCCATCGCTGGCATAAGCGAACTCTGCTCGGCCTTCTAGCCTTTTGTCTTTCGCAAACCGCCCCCGCACTTTGCGGGCAGCCTCGCGACGCAGCTTGGTGGTCCAAAGGGTTTTCCCAAGGTCAATCTCTGCGGCTTTCAGGATTTGGTGCAACGTGTACGAATTTAGATCGCCATGCACGTCCACGGTGCGGATGAGATCGGCGTGGCCCAGCTTGAGGACGATGATGATTCGCGTGCCGCCTTCGGCGCGCTCCATGGCAATCGTAGCTAAGGGATAGCCTTCATCGCGGAGCTTGGCTTCGGCTTGGTGACGCCAGTCGGCGAGACGTAAATCACCTAAATGGATGTCGTCACGAAGGTCGGGGAAAAGCATTTTCTGAGTTTTCTTTTCGATGGGATCGCCGCGCCAGTCCCAGGTCTTCACCACAGGCCAGGGCTCCAGGTGAATGCGGGCCACCTGCCCTGCAGGCCTGGATTCCAACTCACCTTCCACCAAGGAAAAACGATCCGTGGCGCGGATGGCTTCCAGTGCTTCATTAAATTTCGGACCCGACACCTGGCGACCGGAAACAAGGCCTGACGCAGCGCGAGCGAATTCCCGATCATTGCGATCTCCACCTGAGAAGGCAAAATCTGCGAAAACGGAAGGGGCCAAAGACGCGGCAGAACTTTGAGGCACGGCACTTTGGGGCGCGGCGGCGGAAACCACCGCGCCCGGCAGAACCGAGATCCCGATTGAAATCAGCGCCGATGCGCGGACAGCGCGCATTGAGCCCATGACCTCAGAAGCCGGTGAGGGACTCTTCTTCCTTGTCCTTCACATCGAACACGGAATGCAAACTGGTCATGGTGATGAGACTGAAAATTCGGGGATTCATGCCGCAGATGCGCAGCTCGCCACCCTTGCCTTTCACGCTCGTGTAGCAGCCCACCAATTCGCCCACGCCGGACGAATCGAGGTAGCTCACCTTCGTAAAATTAATGAGCACTTTGCGGCTGCCCTGATCCAGCGCAGTGCGGACAGCTTCTCCCAGCTCTTGATCACCATCACCGAGGGTAATTTTACCTT
>JAYVXV010000333.1:0-3244 GCA_043784905.1 Holophagaceae bacterium
TCTATCGCCTCCGATGACGCGGCCTACTGTATGTTCACGTCCGGTTCCACGGGAAAACCCAAGTGTGTCGAGATCACCCATGGTGGGCTTGCGGCCTACCCCGGCGCCTTCAACTCGAAACTGGGCCTTGATGCCGAGGGTACTTACCTTCATGTGGCGAGTTTCTCGTTTTCAGCTTCGCTGCGTCAGTTGTTTGTGCCGCTTTCCGTCGGCGCAAGGGTAGCGCTTGCGAGCCTCGATCAGATCCGGGATCCTTTGGCGCTGCTTCGGTGGGTGAAGCAGGAAGACATCACCGTGATTGATTGGGTGCCGTCTTATCTCAGGGGAATTTGTGCCGAACTTTCGCGTCTCCCGGAGGCTCAACGGAGCAACCTTTTGGATCATCAGGTCAAGGTCCTCGTTTCTTCGGGGGAGGCCCTATCCTGGTCCCTGGTTCGGCGCTGGCGGGATGAGATCGGGTTCCGAGGACGGATTGCCAACGCCTATGGGCAGACCGAAACCACGGGCCTCGTGGCTTGGTACGAAATACAGGCGGAGCCACCAGGCCCGCCGGTTTCCTTGTGGGTTCCCATGGGTTCCGCGCTGCCCCAAGCCGAGCTGTACGGCCTGAATGGAGCCATGCAATGCGTTCCACCCGGCGTTGTGGGTGATCTTTGGGTAGCGGGTCCCTGCGTGGCCAGGGGGTATCTCAATCAAGGCAACACCCTCCTGAAAAGACCCAACCCATTTTCTAAATGGCCAGATCTCTACTCAACCGGGGACCGTGTGCGAGTGAACGCGGAAGGCCTATTCGAGTTCGAGGGTCGCGTGGACGATCAGGTTAAAGTTCATGGCGTGCGCGTGGCGTTGGGGGAAATCGAGGAGGCTCTTCGATGCGGCCCGGGCGTCATGGATGCTGCGGTTGTCGCCGCTGCGGACGCGCAATCCGAGACGCGGATCTACGCTTTCATCGTGCCGCACCCGGGAGCCGTCGAGGACGATCAAGCCCTGCGCCGTTTTCTGCGTGAGCACTTTCCCGATTACGTGGTGCCTCATTTTATCCAGTGGTGCGTGCAGCTCCCCAGGACCGCCAGTGGCAAGGCTGACCGCCCTGCGCTGATGGCCTCCATCAGCTCTGTGGGAGGCATCGGGGTTGGCGCCGAGCCATCTGGGACCAGCGAGGAAATCGGTGCGGAACTTGTCATTGATGTTGAGGCGGTGGTGCGAGAAGCCTGGTCTCATACGCTCGGTGGTGAGGCTGGGGACGGAGATTTCTTTGAACTCGGGGGTGACTCCCTGCAAGCCATCGCCCTGCTCGGCCGGATCACCTCTAACCTCCAGGTTGAGATTCCCCTCATCGCCGCTTTCTTCGGCGACCCCACTTTGCAGGGACTGGTTAAGGTCATCCGGGATGGGATGGCTGCGGCCCCTGCAAGGGCCCGGTCGGAGATATCCAAGGCTCCGCGGATTTCAAGACCTCTGACATCTTGATTCCCAGGTTCTCATGCTCAAAAAATTCTCCCCCTTGGGGCTCCTACCCGAAATTTCAACCTTCAATGGCTGGCCAACCTTCCAGGAATCAAATCGGCAAGGCTCACTATACAAGCGACCATCGAAGGTCTCGATGCCCACAGAACCCCAGGTTTATGCGCTAGGCCTGCCGGAGTCTCCTGAGTTGTCGGAGCTTTGGATTCAGATCCTCGGACCTCATTCCAGCGCGGAAAGACGATCCCGGGCGGAACGATACCATCGCCGGATGGATGTGCTGCGCTGCCTAGCCTCAGAGGCGCTGCTTTGGCAGGCGATGCAGGACATCCATGGCCTTGATCCGAGCGCGCTGGGCACGACCCTAGGACTTCATGGGAAACCTCAATTCAGGCATTTCCCAGGGATCCATTTCAATTTGAGTCATTCCGGATTTTGGATTCTCTGCGCCGTTCACGGGACGACCCTGGGGGTGGATGTAGAGGTGCATGGCTCACGAGGAATGGAGGCCGTAGATCAGTTCATGTCGGTGGAGGAAACCCGCCACCATCAAGCCTTGCAAGGCGAGGACAGGCAATGGAATTTCTTTCGTCTTTGGACCCTGAAAGAGAGTCTGCTCAAGGCTGCTGGCACAGGCTTCACTCACGATTCCAGACTCATCTCCATTCGATTGGAACCCGATGGTTTCCAGGTCCACGGGGGGCCGCAGCCTCCGTTAGGCCATCAATGGTCCTTGAACGATCTGCCCATGCCTTCGGGCGTCATGGCCGCTCTGTGTTTTGCTCGGGGTTCTGTCCCTGTTTGATGCGGATTCGCATTCAAAAAATCAAGAAAGCTCATCACAGGGATCCAGAGGGCACAGAGGTCTACCAACCACAATCTCGGCCCAAAATCGCCTCGTGGTGCGTCTGAATTCCATCCGCGAGGCTGGCCATGACGCCTCCCTCGGTGCACTCTGTGCCTCGGTAGTTCTCGTTCATTTGAACGCGACTATCAATACGCTTTCTTGAACACCGAATGAAGGGTAGGCTAGGCCACCCTTTCTGGATATCACCCATGTCCGACGCCGAAGACCCGAGGCGCTATGAGCGCTTGAATCTGCCGAGCCCCATCAAGGCCCGCTTCATGTCTGAAGGTATGTGGATCGAAAACGTGGAGATCCTCACCATCGGCGCAGGGGGGTTTGGGGCCTGGGTGGAGGACCGCTACGCGCAGCATTTTCAATTCGAGCCCGGGCATCCGTTGGACTATTTCCGCTGGGAGGATGCCAGTCTGCCGTCTCCACCCACAAAGGCGCGCATCGCTTTTTCGTCCATGCGTGGGCAATCCGCGCGTCCGGGCTACCTGATGATCGGTGCCGAGTTTCTGGAACCCAGCGAAGCCTTTGTGGCGCAGTTAATGAGCGTGGCCAAGAAGGCTCTGGAAGGGTGATGGCCAAGTTGCTCAGGCCTCGGGCATCAGGCCTCGTTGTTGTGAGTCGCTTCGCATATTTGTGATGAGAGACGACCCATCCAAAACAACAACGAGGCCTGAAGCCTGAAGCCCGAGGCCTAGAGCCTAAACGATAGAGATCCCTTCCATCTCGCTTACTTCATGGGCATTGAAGCTGCTGCGCACCAGGGGACCGGCGTAGACCGTTCGGAAGCCCATGGCCTTGGCTTTTCGACCGAGATCGGCGAATTCGTCGGGGTGGATATAGCGTTTTACGGGGAGCTGAAAGCGGGAGGGCCGCAGGTACTGGCCGAGGGTGAGAATGTCCACCCCATTGGCGATGAGAGCT
>JAYVXV010000334.1:0-3231 GCA_043784905.1 Holophagaceae bacterium
TTCAGTCTTGGGCACACGCTGGACGCGATGAACACCGCTCTCAAAGCGGAATAACGAATACGCGCCGGTGCCTTGAATTTCGGCGATGACTTCCTTGAGCCCCCCCGCGTCCGCGTCGCTTTCGTCCATGACCGTGACCTTGAAACCCCGGCGTTCGGCGAAGCGCACATACATCCTGAAAATTTCCGATGCGAAGAGCGCGGCTTCTTCTCCGCCCGTCCCCGCCCGGACTTCTAGGATCACATTCTTGTCGTCTTTGGGATCCTTGGGGATCAAGAGCTTTTTTAAGTCCTGTTCACCTTTTTCGATGGAAGCTTTGAGATCAGGAATCTCCATCGCCGCCATGTCCCGCAGGTCCAAATCCATGGTCTTGTCGTTGAGAATGCCTTCGGCTTCTTCGAGCTGTTTTTGAAAATTGGATTGGATCCGCCATGCCTCCACGACGGGCTCCAGTTCGGCACGGAGTTTGGTCAGTTCCCGCAGTTTCTTGGGATCGCTGACGATGGACGAATCCTGCAGCTGGGCTTCCACTTCCATAAATTTTGATTCGAGAGATTCAAGTTGATCGCGCATGGTTCAAGCCGTTGTTCCGTTGTTCCGTTGTTACAAAATAACTTTGTCATTGAGGTTTCGGACCGGCATACAAAAAAAGAACGGGCCGAAAGCTCGGCCCGTTCTTCGGAGAAAAATCGCTAGTTTTCGACGGGTGTCACGGCCGTTTCGACCACTTCGACTTCAGAGGCTTGGGCGGCTTCGGCGACCACTTCGGCCTTCTTGCCATACTTGCGGTTGAAGCGTTCCACACGACCTGCGGTGTCCATGAGCTTCTGCTTCCCGGTGAAGAAGGGATGGCAGGCATAGCAGATTTCAACACGCAGCTCTTTTTTGGTGGCGCGAGTCTCGAACTCGTTGCCGCACTGGCAGTGAACTTTCACATCGTGCAGTTCGGGATGGATATTAAGTTTCATAGCTACCTCCAAGGGACCGACCGGATGCACCTGAATTCCAGGCTTGAGGCACGCGGCTTGTCCGCACAAGGGAACCAGTCTACCAGATTGCTCAGAAGGCTCAAGCCCGCGTTTTCAATCGTGCGAAGAGCGTGTCCAAGGCCGCATTCCGAAGTTGTACTAAGCCCGGATTTTGCAGTTGAGCTCAAGGCGAGAAGGCATCGGGCCTCAGACTTCAGGCATCGTTGTTGATTCTGGATAGGCCATCTCGCACACATTCATGCGAAGCGACCCACAACAACGAGGTCTGATGCCCGAGGCCTGAAGCGGCCTGGAACAATGACAACCGCAAAATCCGGGCTTAAAGGTTTTGTGGCCGCAACACCCAGCGCCCCGCCAACATACGCTGGAGCTTCAAGGCCCCCAAAACACCGAGCTGCAAAGCGCCGTTGAAACTCAATTCATCGAGCACCATCCATAGCCCGCGACTGTTCCAATGGAAATGAACCCGCTGAAGCACCATCACTTCCACAAAGAACATGAACGCGGTGAATCCCAAGGTTTCCAGAATGCCCTGCCAGAGCGGTCGCCGCTGGCTGTGGCGCTCCAGCAAAAAGCCTGTGTAGACGCCATAAAAGATGCGGGTCACCGCGAATCCCCGGGTGCTGGTGTAGCCCAGGGGAATGGAAAGCAGGGCCGTGAAACCCACGGCCATAATCAGGCGAAGACCCGGCCCAAGGCGCTGCCAATGACGGCGGACCCAGAAGAACCCAGCCCCCACCGCCAAACCATGCACCACCCCAAAGGCCAGGCAGATGAACCAAGGCCAGCCCTGGGCCAACAGATGCCCGCCGGTGACCGCGCCAATGAGCCCGCCCGCCAGCAAACTAGAAATATTGCGATGGCTATGGTCACTCACCTCACCATTCGTTAATTCCAGGGCCAGGTCACGGCCACTCTCTTTGTCGGATAAAAGCCGTGACATGGTGGGGTCATCGAAAATGCCTTTGGCCTCGGCTTCATCCAAGAGACTGGCTTCCAGCTCTCGTAACACCAGACGGCGACGGCGAACCGGCATCCCCTGGAGCCCCCGCTCCACCTCTTCGAGGTAAGCGGCGAGAGACTTTCTCATCCTTTGGATCCAGCCGGCCCGACAAAGCCCTCGACCATGTTCACGAAGAGACTCCATTCCTTCTTTTTGGCTTCGAGGAAGGCTGTGCCCGCTGGCAGCATCGCGTAGTAGCGACGGTCTCGACCATTGGGTTGGGTCTGCCAGTACGACGCGATGAACTCAGCGGCTTCGAGCTTGTGCAGCGCCGGGTATAGCGCGCCCTCTTTCAGGGTGTAGCTTCCGCCGGTGCGCTGCAAAACCGTCTCGATGATCTGGTAGCCGTACATGGGCCCTTCGGTCAGCAATGAGAGCAGCAGAATGGGTGTGCTTCCCTTCAGCAGTTCACGGTCCATGAGATCTCCCGGTTTAGTCCTCAGTTTACCTCGCATGGCGATGGGTGCAAGGGGGGTGTGTAGGGATGAGGTTTGAGGTGCGAGGTATGAGCCTCATTTGGAGGCGGCCATAGGCCGCACCTGATTCAGTGCGCCGAAGGCGCCTCCCATTGACCTACAGCCCATAGCCAACAGCCCAGAGCCTATCCCTTCATCGCCTCGGTCAACGGGATGCGCGAGGCCCGCCAGGCCGGCAGGAACCCGCCCAGCAAACCCATGACCAGGCTAAACAGCACGCCTTCCACCATAAGGCCCGGGGTGATGGTGAACGCAAAGCTCACGTCGCTGAAGGTCTGAAAGCTCGTGGTGCCCGTCTGGATGCCATTGGCGAAGAGCGCCAGAAACGCCCCAATAACTCCGCCTAACCCGCACAACAGAATGCTCTCCCACTGAAAACTCGCAAGAATTTCGCGTCGTCGAAAGCCAATGGCACGTAAGGTCCCGATCTCTTTCGTGCGCCCTGATACAGCCGCAAACATGGTATTCATGGCCGCAAAGATGGCCCCGGCGGTGAGGATCACGGTGATGAGGTACCCAATTGTACGGATGGGTTTACCGGAGTCTGTAAGCGCTGTGAAGTAAGCCATCTCGTTGACGGCTTCGAGCTTCAGGCGCTTATCTTCATCCACGCTGTCCTTGAAGGGCTTGAAGCGTTCTGGCGAATCCAGGCGCGCTAGCACCGAACTGAACGTCTCGCGCTTGAAAGCCTGTTGGATGTCCACCACATCCGACCAAATTTCCGAATCGAAGGTAGAACCGCCGCTCTCAAACACGCCCACCA
>JAYVXV010000335.1:0-10422 GCA_043784905.1 Holophagaceae bacterium
CCATGCTCGCCACGCTGCTCTGGATGAATTGGAAACTGACCTTGCTCCTTTTCGTGGCTGGCCCGCTGGTGGTGCTACCCGTCAAGAATCTGAGCCGTCGCATTCGCCGCGTGAATCATCGCAATCAAGAAGCCTCAAGCCGACTGTTACAGCGTCTCAAGGAAGTCTTCTCCAATATCCGCGTGGTGCTGGGATTCGCCCGCGAACCCTACGAGGTGCAGCGCTTCGCGGGGATGAACGATGACCTTTATAGCCTGGGCATGAAAAGCGCGCGGGCCTCAGCATTAAGCGCCCCCATCATGGAATTGGTCGGTGGTTCCTTGCTCGCGGGTCTGGTGCTCTACGCAGCTAAAGGCATCCAGGCCGGGACGCTGAATGGCGCAGATTTCTTCACCTACTTGTTGGCGGTCTACGCGCTTTACGATCCCCTGCGCCGCCTCACGAAACTCAATAACGATGTGCAGGTGGCATCGGCCAGCCTGGAGCGCGTTTATTCCATGCTGGATCGCGAACCGTTGCTTATCGCCGCTGCGAATCCCAAAGCGATTCCGGGGCAACCGCAGCGCCTGGCCTTTGAAAATGTGCAGTTCGCCTACGACGAAAAACATCAGGTGCTGCGCGGCATCACGATGCAGGTGAATCGTGGCGAAACCGTAGCTTTGGTGGGCGGCAGCGGGGGCGGTAAGACCACCTTAGTGAATCTCGTGCCCCGGTTTTTCGATCCCACCTCGGGGCGCCTAACCCTTGATGGCACGGACATCCGTGAATTTGATGTGCGGGAGCTGCGCCAGACCATCGGCTTCGTGAATCAAGAAACGCTGCTGTTCATGGACACAGTCCACGACAACATCGCCTACGGCAAAAAGGCCGATCGCAATGCGGTCATCGAAGCTGCCAAGCAAGCCCATGCCCACGACTTTATTTCCAAATTATCCAAGGGCTACGACACGCCGCTGGCGGAGACCGGCTCCAGCCTGAGCGGCGGGCAGCGGCAGCGCATCGCCATCGCCCGCGCCCTACTACAAGACCCACCCATCCTCATTCTCGATGAAGCCACCAGCGCCCTCGACACCGAGAGCGAGCGGGCCGTGCAAGACGCTTTGGAAGCCCTGATGAAGGACCGCACCACCCTCGTCATCGCCCATCGCCTGAGCACCATCCAAAAGGCCACTCGCATCGTGGTGTTGAAACATGGGCACATCGCCGAAACCGGAACCCACGCCGAGTTATTGGCCCTCGATGGCGAATACGCGAGGCTGCACGGAATGCAGTTTCAGGGATGAAGCGCTCGGATTTCCATTTCGATTTGCCTGAGGAACTGATTGCCCAGCATCCAGCGAATGAGCGGGATGGTGCGCGGTTGCTGGTGGTGGATGCGCAAACCGGGAGCATTTCGCATCGAGAGATTCGCGACCTACCCGAACTGATGCCTCCGAATTCGCTCGTGGTTCCCAATGACGTGAAGGTGCGCCATGCGCGACTCTTGCTTCGGCGGGCTGGGGGTGGGGCCGGTGAGGCCTTGCTGCTGCGGGCTTTCGGAGATGGATCCTTCGAGGCCATGGTGCGACCCGGCGCACGATTGAAACCTGGGGCCACCGTGTGGATCATTGACCCGTCCAACGAGATGGAATGCGCGGAGTTGCGCATCGAAGCGACCCTGGACGAGGGCCTTCGCAAGGTTCGTGTGCAACGTGGCGGCCGTGACCTGGACTGGGATGCGGTGGATCGCATCGGCCGCCTTCCTTTGCCACCCTACATCACGCACTTGGCCGATGAAACCGATGAAAGCCGCTACCAGACGACCTTTCATGGCAGCGAAGGCGAGGCCGTCGCGGCCCCCACCGCCGGCCTTCATTTCACGCCGCAACTCATTGCGGCTTTGGAATCTAAGCACTGCACCTGGCGGCCCGTGCGGCTCCACGTGGGCCTTGGGACCTTCCGGCCCATGACCGCCGATCACCTGGAAGATCACGCCATGCACGAAGAGCGTTACGAAATCCCCGAGGCCACGGCGCTGGACCTGCTGCCTTTATTGCGAACCCGCCATCGGCCCCTGGTCTGCGTAGGCACCACAAGTTTGCGGACCCTCGAAGCCGCCTGGGATGGCCATGAATTGCAGCGAAGCGGGTCCACGCGGATCTTCATCAAACCCGGTCATGCTTTGCAAACGGCGGATCATCTGCTCACGAATTTTCATCTGCCCGAGAGCACCCTCTTCGTGCTGGTTTGCGCGCTTTTGGGTATGGACCTCGCCAAAAAAGCCTATGCCGAGGCCGTAACCCATCGTTACCAATTTTTCAGTTACGGCGATGCGATGCTGATCCTGAATGCCCGAGGGTAAAAGGAGCCCTAACTGAATCGCCAGAAGGGCACTGGCAATCCCATAAGGGCTCCTAATGTACGCCGCTCGCCTTGAACTACAGATACTCGATGAACTGATGCACGACCGGAATCTTATGCCGCTTGCCTTTGCTGGCTTGCAGGATGGAGGTGACGGACATGCCTAGGCACCAGAGCAACCAGAGCGGCAGCAGGATCCGCAGGGCTAGAAATCCAAAAATAGGGAAAAGGCCCGCGAAGACCAGCGCCAAACCGATGATGATTTCCGTCAGCGCCAACAGCACGCCCTGGCGTGCATTCCAAAGCAATTCTTCATCTTCGCGGCTACGCAAATAAGGGGCGAAGGCCCAAGGACCGGCGTAGCTCAGAATGAGGTCGCGCAAACGCTCGCCTTGGTAGAGCGGAACAGGGGCATCCAGCGGCACAGCAACCTCCTGCCTTGAGATTAACTCGGATTCAGCGGTTGTTATGGCTACAGGCCGTTTGGGCCCTAAGCGACCAAGCCGAAATCATGGGACACAGAAGGCACTGCTAACCGAATACGACCCAATCATCCGGTTGCTTCAACCTTTCGGAAGTGGCCCGGTCCATCCATGAACCCTCTCCTTGCCTCATGGCTCCCCCTGGCGGATCCTGAGGCCTCATTCTTGGTCCCTGACCTCATGCGCCCATCCCGACCCATCTGCCTGTTCATCACGCTTCTACTCGGGTGCGGTGGGGGTGGAGGTGGGAGCAGCCCTGCAAGTGGCGGCGGCGGCGGGAATCCACCCCCTGTAACCACCTGCCCCTTACCAACGCCCATCGCGGCTCCGACCTTCAACAGGGACATCCTGTCCGCCCTCACTGGGGATAGCTGCGGCACGTCACAAACCAATGGCTGCCATGGGGGCAATTCTATTCCGTCTGGCCATATCAACTTTTTCCCTACAAATGGCCGCAGTGCAAGCGACGTTTACGCAGATCTCGTCAACAAGGTTCCCGCTAGCGCGCCACCGGGCTACTTCCTAATTTCGCCTCGCGATCCTTCTCATTCCTGGCTTCTCGTCAAAATTACAACTGACAACCCCTTCGGATACGGCACACGTATGCCCCAAATAGGTGCCAACATCTGCCCGGCTACCGTAGACAACATCACCGCATGGATCAATGCAGGCGCCCCTTTCTGATTTTCTGATTCCCACAAACCCTTCCCAAAGGAGGACCCATGGCCACCTTTGACGCCCAACAAAGTTCCTGGACCGCGTCAGACGTTTTACATTTTGCGCGACGCGCGGGGTTCGGGGTCACGCCCGAAGTGGCGGCTACCCTCGCTGCCCAGCCCATCTCCGCCACCATTGATGCGTGGGTAAATCAAAGCGCGGACATGACCGCGTTCAATGCGGCGCTGGCCAAGGCCGATGTCACGAGCACGGGGGTGAATCAAAACATCCCGGCGGACCCTGCGCCCCATCCCTTCCGGTTGGATGGTTGGCGACGGCAGGGTGGCATCCCCAATGCCCAAGGACATTTCGCCTGGCGAATGCAGTTCAATCCCAATCCCTTTCAAGAAAAAATGGCGCTCTTTTTCCACCAACTTTTCGCCACGGGCGCAGAAAAAGTGGACAATACCGCGTTCACGGTCAAGCAGATTGATCTCTTTAGGGCCATGGGCACCGCCAAATTTGGAGACCACTTGCTGGCAGTCAGCAAGGATCCCGCAATGCTGATCTGGTTGGACTCGATCCTGAATCGGGTGCGGCCCGGCACCGCCGATATTCCCAATGAAAATTATGGCCGCGAGGTCATGGAACTCTATTCCCTGGGGGTGGACAACGGGTACAACCAGCAGGACATCGCCAACCTCGCGAAATCGCTCTCGGGTTGGACCTACACCCCCCTGGATATTCAAACCGATCCCAATAATCCTCAGATCCAGCGACCCAATGACGCGACCTATCGTCTGAATGCGACTTACCATGCAACGGGCACCATCCAATTCCTCGGCGGTACTTTCGACATCGGTGCCGCCACCAATTATGGGCAGGGATGCATCACCGCGATCCTCACCCAACGGGGCACGAACTGCGCCGCCTTCCTCGCCAAGCGGCTGCTGACTTTCTTTGTGAATCCGAACTTCAGCTCTGCGGCACTCACGGATCTTCAAGCGCTCATTCTTCAACTCAATTTCGACATGGGCGCCATCGTAAATGCCATCTTCAAATCCGCCTATTTCTTCAGCGCCAGCAACCGCTACAACCTGTATGAAGGCCCGGTGGCCTGGATCGTGCGCATGAGCCGGATGCTCTGCCCCAATCTCGCCGCGGCCTCCATTCCGGCACTTCCTACTTTCCCGGCCTGGCGCGGCGTCGCGCCGTATTTCCACAACGCGGGGCAGAACATTCTGGATCCGGCTGGGCCCAATGGCTGGGCCGAGCACGATGGCTGGATTGATAGCAACACCATGCGCTACCGGGGCAAGATGGCCGCAGCCCTGGCCCTCGGCGAGATCCTGACCGGCACGCAAATGATCTTTCCTTCCACCGTCGCGAGCTGGTTCCCCGTGGCGCCTGCGAATCCCCAGGCCGTCTTCGACCGCTTAACCTCTCTGATGCAACCTGCGCCCATTCCCGCCGACATTCAGGCCACCTGGCTCAACGGCCTTTGGACTTCAGGTTTTGTCTGGGACAACTCCGCCGCGACCCAACTCAAGGTGCGGGAATTGGCCTTCCTGATCCTTTGCTCCCCCCACGCTCAACTTCACTAATTCTCGACGGGAGACGACCATGTCCACGCGCCGTCAATTCATTCAGACCTCTCTCGCTGGCAGTGCTGCCTTGGCGGGCCTCACCGCTTGCGGTGGCGGAGGCAGTTCGGCTAATTCCGGGAACGGAGGCGGCGGCCCCGGTGGTGGCGGAGGCGGGAACCCTCCCCCTGTAGTCGCTCCCATCCTGGTGCTGGTGCAGATCCAGGGCGGCAACGATTGGCTCAGCATGATGCCGCCCACCAGCGGCAACAACGTCGGGGCTTACCTGGCAAACCGCCCCACCCTCGCCGCCGCACTCACGACCAACAATGTCACGGACCTGGGCGGTGGTTACGGATTGAACAAGGATTGCACCGGCATGGACCTGCTCCACGCCGCCGGTAAGGTGGCTTGGATGCCAGGCGTTGGAATGCCGAATCCCAACCTGTCGCATTTCACTTCGACCGATTATTGGGGTGAAGGCGCCACCAGTCCCGATGGTTCTGGCTGGCTGGGACGTTGGGGAGATGCGGCTTTCGCGCCGGGCGATATTCTGCGCGGCATCGCCACGACCTCGGACATCATGCTGATGAACCATGGTCACATCCGCGATTTTGTGGCCATCACGTCCACCGCAGACTACAACTATCCGACCTATCTGCGCAGCAATGGAGTGGTGCCGGATTCAAATTTCCTAAAGAGCGGATATTCATACAGCCTCAACAATCCCGGCACAGCCATTGATGTCTCCGAAGCTGCCAGTCAGGGCAAACTTTTCTACAGCGCCGCCAGCCAATTCAGCACGCTGATCGCCCCCCGTACGCCCTCGGTGCCCTACCCTGGGGATGCCGCCTACCCCATTCCCAACGTCAGCAATCAACTGAGCGGACAGTTGAAACTCGTTGCGCAGATGATCGCCAGCGGCATTCCTGGACAGGTCTACACCGTCCGCCTCGGCGGCTTCGACACCCATAGCAATCAAACCAATGACTACCCCAAGCTCATGCGGGCCCTGGGTGGCAGCATCAAGGCTTTCTACGACGATCTCGCCACCATCAACACCAGTGTCAATGGCACCACCATCAAGGCTCAGGATCGCGTGATGATGGTGGGCTGGAGCGAGTTTGGTCGCCGCATCAAAGAGAATAATGGCGGCACGGATCACGGCACCGCCATTCTGAGTTTCGCCGTCGGCAACATGGTCAGAGGTGGCTTCGCGGGGAACGGTTATCCCGATCTCACGCACCCCGATACCAACGGAAACATGGTGTTCACCACCGATTTCCGAAGCCTCTACAGCACCATCCTGGAAAAATTTCTGGGTTACAGCGACAGCCGGGGAATCCTCGGCGGCGCCTATCCCACGCTGGGTTTCCTATAACGCCTGACCCATTTAAAACGCATGGATTCGCTGAATGCGGGCTAAGGCTTCTTCCCCTTTGAATCCTTGCCGCGATTCACTTCGAGTGTGATCTTTTCTACACGGCCATCGCGCACCACCTCGAACACCACGGGGCCTTTCGGGGGGTCTACCTCCAATAGATCAAAGAGCTGAACGCCGTTGATGATGGGCGTGCCGTTGTAGCTGATCAAGATATCGCCCAGCACCGTCGGGTGGCCTTCTGCGTCCAATTGTAGGGGCCTCAACCCTGCGCGGGCCGCGGGACCATCGGCATCCACCAAGGCGACCATCACGCCGCGATTGACGCCAAGTCGCTGCGCCCAGGCGGGTGTCAGGGCAGAGAAGCCCAGGTCCACGGGCTCCAATTGGCCTCGGGCGATCAGGAGCGGTACCACGCGATTCAGCGTATCCACCGGAATCGCGAAGCTGATGCCCGCACGGCTACCAGGGCCGATGACCGCCGTGTTCATCCCGATCAGTCGCCCCGCCGTGTCCAGCAAGGGCCCGCCGGAATTGCCAGGATTGATGGCCGCATCCGTTTGGACCACGCCGCGAATGGTGCTTCCAAGGCTCGAATTAATCTCTCGATTGAGAGCAGAAATCACGCCACTGGTAAGGGTGTGATCGAGGCCGAAGGGATTGCCGATGGCGTAGGCCGTCTGTCCCACTAGCAGGTCCGAGGACTTACCCAAGGGTAGGGGCCGCAGATCATTCAAAGGTGCAAAAACCTGGAGCACAGCAATGTCGTAGCTCAGACTGCGGCCAATGATTTGCGCTTTGTAGGTCTTGCCATTGGCCAGGGTGACATTCAACACATCTGCTTCGTCCGTAGGCCCGCCACCCTTGAGCGCGTCCAGGTTGACCACGTGCTGATTCGTAACGACATGCCCCTGGTCATCCCACACAAAGCCAGTGCCCGTACCCGCCGGGATCTCGGTGAGATCAAGATTGCGAGGGTTGGTGCCCAGCGCGATGCTCGTAATGTAGACCACGGATTGTTTGGCATTTTTAAACAACTTTGCCGCGTTTTGTTCTGCGGGCAACAGCGGGGTGCGGGGCATGACAGGCCTGGCCTTGGCCCCTTTGCGGGCCTGCTGGATGGCTTCGGCTTCGCGGGTCGTCAGTTTTTCTTTGGTCACCTGAGCATCGAGCCCACCCCCCGGCCTCGCGACCAACACCAGCATTAGCGCCAACCTCAGCTCCAGGGATTTCCATGGCGTTTCCATAGCGTTGCTCCGCATCCATCTGCATGATGCCCTGACTGGGGACTGATACCGAGGCGCGTTCATCCCGGATTTTGCAGTTGAATCGCTTTCGCTCGCAATCCTTTCATGCCACTCCAATGGTGCCAATGGGCTCCTCAGGGCATATCCATTGGCAAATTCTTTTGGTGGTTTGAGCGAACCTTACTGACGTTGGGCAGTCTATAGGCTTAACCCAAGGGAGCAGGTATGACGCAAAGCGAAAAATGGGTGTCCTCCATCCTCACGGCGCTCGCTGCCGTCATGGTGCTATCCGGCGCCAGCCCTGCCTCCGCCCAGTCGGAGAGGCCCCGCCGTGTAGCGTCGAGGAAGCCGACAACCCAGGAGGAGACCTGGCCGAAGATAGTTCGCATGGGGGAGACCACGACCATTTCCCTCGACGCACCTCAGGTCGAAAGCCTGAAGGGGACGAAACTCACGGCGAGGGGCACCCTCCGCGTCCAAGCTACGGGGGAATCTGACCCGTCCTCGGGGACCGCCTGGTACGAGGCCGATATCCAGATTGACCGCGACGGGCGGAAAGTGACCCTAATTTCGGTTGAGGTTTCCAAGGTCGAGATCGCGCCTGCGCGTCCGGCTTTGAATTCGCGGCTGGCCAAACGCATCGGCATGGCCATGACACGAATGCAGGTGAAGCTGCCGCTTGATGATGTGCTTGCGGCGGCCAAGCTCGCCGGGAGGCGAGAGGTTGCGCCACCGAAATTAAATACCGATCCGCCTCGGATCCTCTTCGAGACCGAACCGGCGATCCTCATCACGTTCGATGGGGAGCCGCGCTTTCGGGCCGTTGATGGGTCCCACCTAGAGAGGGCTCTCAATACTCCCTTCCTCGTCCTGCACGATCCCAGCGTCAACGCCTACTACTTGAATGGCGGAACCATGTGGTTCCGCGCTTCGAGCCCGAAGGGACCGTGGTCGAAGACCGACGATGCGCCTTCGGAAGCGACCCGGATCGCGCGCAGCGATCTTCACGATGCCGGTGTGGCCGACAGTGATGTCGAGCAGGCGAAACAATCGGCCGAAAAACGCGTGCCGAAGATCCTCGTGGCCACCGAACCCGTCGAGCTGATTGTCTCAGACGGTACGCCCCATTGGAGCCCGGTCGTGGCGGGCGAGCTCGATGTCATCACCAACTCGGAAAGCAATGTCTTCCGCACGCCTTCCGACCAGCAGTACTGGGTCGTTCTCTCTGGCCGCTGGTTCAAAAGCGATTCATATTCCGGCCCTTGGACCTATGTCCAGCCCGACCGGCTCCCGGAGAGCTTCAGCAGGATTCCCAGCGACTCCGCGAAGGCGGAGGTACTCGCCTTTGTGCCCGGAACCGGAGCGGCCCAGGAGGCGGTCGCGGACGCGAACAAGCCACGAACCGCGGCGGTTCGCCGAAGTGATGCGCACGTGACCGTCAATTACGACGGCGAGCCCCGCTTCGAGGCGATCCCTGGCACTCAAGTCGAATACGCGTTGAACACTCCAGAACAAGTGCTCCGCATCCACGGGCGCTCCTACGTCTGCGATCAGGGCGTCTGGTTCACCGCGCCCGCGCCGACAGGTCCTTGGCAGGTCACGGACTCCATACCGGACGACGAAATCCAGTCGATCCCGCCCGAGAGCCCGGTCTACAACACGCGCTTCGCCTACGTCTACGACTCCACCCCCGACGTGGTCTATGAAGCCTACACGCCCGCCTATGTCGGCTCCTACCCGTATTACGGCACCGTCGTGTTCGGAACCGGCTGGTCCTACCGTCCGTGGGGGGGCGCGTTCTATTACCCAAGAGCGTGGACCTGGGGATTCCACGCCAGATATTCCCCCTGGGCGGGATGGGGATATGGTTTCGGGTGGGGTCCTGCATGGGCCGGTTTCCGATACGGATTCGGGTTCGGCTGGGGTGCGCGTTGGTGCGGTCCAGGAGCCTTCTTCCGCCCTGCCTTCCGCAATGTGAACGTGACGCGCAACGTGAATATCACGCGCAACGTCACGGTGAACCGAAACCTGTACAACTCCGGCGCGAATCAGACCCGAACGGGGACGACCCAGAGCGCCGCCGCGAGGAATACGGGGGCCATGCGACAGGCATCGGCAAAGACGGCAGGCACGGGCAAGGCGGCGCATGGGAAGAGCGCAAGCACTATCGGCGGCTCAACCCGCAGCGCTAATGGAAGGGGTGGTGGGAGGAGGCACTAACAGTAGATCAGAGCCGGAGGACGTCCGGCGTCCCATCCTCCCGTTTGTGTCGCAACTACCTTGTTGATTGCGACGGGGGTCATGAATTGGCACCACGTCGCCCGGCTAATCTTGACCGCTGATGGCCCGCCAAGGTTCCATGACGAAAGGCCTTAAAAATGCCCGTGGATGCGGCAATTCCAAATGCAGGTCGTCACCCAGAATCTTCAGATCATCAGGCGCCTTCCAGGTCCAGGCACCCAGGGATTCACCCACCGCGATGAGGTCGAGATCCAGTTTGCGCGGCGCATTTTTGCCCGTCCTGCGATCTCGCCCACAACGCAATTCGATGCGCAGAAGTTCTTCCAGCAAACGGCGCGGATCTTCGATGTCCGTCCTCAGCAAGGCCACCGTATTGAGGTAGTCCGGCCCTTGCCCTGATTCATCGGGCGTTTCCATCACAAGGCCGGAAACCCGCACCAGGCCCAACTCTCCCAGCCCCGAAAGACCCGCCGCGATATTTGCGCGGCGAT
>JAYVXV010000336.1:0-10397 GCA_043784905.1 Holophagaceae bacterium
AGGGTATAAAGGGCCCTAACTGAACCGCCAGAAAAACACTGGCGATTCACCAAGGGCCCCTAATGTGATCCGCGCCGGGCCCCCTGAATTTGCGGGCCTACGGCCCGCAGGCGCTAGGCGCCTAGCGAAGCGATTTCGGGCCGGAATCATGGGTGATGGAGCTTCGTGTTTTCTTCTTGGTATCGGCGTGGCCGATACGCAAGACAAACCGAAACTTGGTGTTCTTCGTGCCTTGGTGGTGAGTTTCCATCTTTTTGATAGCAAATACATATGACTCTTTTTCTCCGCTGCCCTCCGTTCTTTCTCCGCTACCCGCCGCGTGGTCGCTTTTACCTTTTCATCGCAAATTCGTAGCATCCGTGGCTACCCGCAGAGGCCCCCGCTCCAGTTCCAGGTATTCCTCGGAGGCTGCTTGAAAGGCTTCCTTCAAAAGATCCAACGCTTTTCTTACGTCCACGCCCTCGCCGCAGGTGAAAAAATCCAAGGCGGCAAAATGGTGCTCAGGCCACGTGTGGATGGCGAGGTGGCTTTCGGCGATGATGACGGCCCCACTCACGCCCGCACCCCCATCCTGAGATGCGAAGTGATGAAAACTGTGGGTAACGATGGTTGCGCCCGAGGCACGGGCTGCATCCAGCATGGAGGCCCGCACGCACTCCAAGTTGGCCAGCCGCGAAGCGTCGCAACCGCCGAATTCCGCAAGGATATGTCGCCCTAAAGATGCCATGGCACCACGCTAAGCCGTTATTCAGAATTAATCCAGACATCGAAATTGTGCGGACGGCATAAGGGGCCGTAAATGAATCGCCAGAAAAGCAGTGGCGACTCATCAACGGCTCCTAACATCAGCCGGGGCCGTCACGATATGAGACACTGATTCCTTCGGAGAATTGGCATGACGGACCTAAGAACGCCCAACACCATTGACCTACAGGGCATTATGGAATTGCTACCCCATCGGTATCCAATTCTCCTGGTGGACCGGGTGCTGGATTTTGAACCCAAAGAATGGATTCGCGGCCTCAAAAACGTCTCATACAACGAAGAGATCTTTCAGGGGCATTTCCCCAAGCGGCCCGTTTTCCCCGGTGTTCTGATCGTGGAGGCCATGGCACAAACCGGCGGCTGCCTCATCATGCGGGAGTTTGAGGATCGCGCAAAAAAGGTGATTTACTTCATGGGCATTGACGGCGTGAAATTTCGCAAACCCGTGTTGCCGGGTGATCAGCTGGTGATGGAAGTCAAGGTTCTCAGCTTCAAGGGCCGTATCTGCAAGATGCGCGGCGAGGCGTTCGTAGAAGGCGTGAAAGTGGCCGAGGCGGAGTTCATGTCCATGCTGATGGACCTGAGTGAGGACGAGGGAAAATGAGCGTACAGATTCATCCATCCGCTGTCGTCCATGGCGATGTCGAGCTGGGCGAAGGCGTTGTCATCGGGCCTTTTTGTTTCGTTGAAAGCCCCTCGAAGATCGGTGCCCGCACGGTGTTGCGCAGCCACGTTGTCATCGGGCCGCACACGGAGCTTGGTGAGGAAAACATTGTTTTCCCCCACGCCACGTTGGGTCTGGAACCGCAGGACCTAAAATTCAGCGGCGCTGCCACAAAGCTGATTATTGGGGATCGCAATACCTTTCGTGAAGGCACCACCGCTCATCGAGGGACGGAAACCGGCGGGGGGATCACGCGCATTGCCGACGACAATTTTTTGATGACCGGCACCCATATTGCTCATGACTGCCATGTTGGAAATGGAAATATTCTGGCAAACTGCGCGACCCTCGCGGGCCACGTGGAAGTCGGCGACCGCACCAATATCGGGGCCTTTTCGGCAGTGCATCAGTTCTGTCGTGTGGGCGATCACGCCTTCATGGGCGGTTTCACCGTGGCGACCCAGGATGTCCTGCCATTTATGAAGACGGTTGGTGCCAGGGACACCAAAAGTTATGGCGTGAATACCATCGGCCTTCAACGCCGAGGGTTCAAAGGCGATGCCATCGAAGCCCTTAAAAAAGCCCATCGCGTGTTGTTCCATTCGGGCCTTTTGCGTGAAGACGCGCTTCAGCAAGTGGACGCGGAATTGGGCCAGCATCCTGAGGTTGCTTACCTCGTGAAATTCATTCGAGATTCCAAGCGAGGCATACACCGTGGGTGAACCAACCAAGACCCTGACGTTGGCCATTGTGGGCCTACCCAATGCAGGTAAGAGCACCCTATTGAACGCGCTGGTGGGCGAGAAACTGGCGGCCGTGAGCCAAACGCCGCAGACCACGCGGAGCCGCATTCTTGGCGTGGTGAATCGCGGGGAAACCCAGCTGGTTTTCCTTGACACACCGGGCGTCCACACACCTCAACATGCGCTCAACCACCGGATGATGGCTCAGGTGGATGGGGCTTTGCACGATGCGGAGTTGCTATTGTGGGTTGTAGACGCTGACGGCTTTTTTGGCGACGGCGAGAAGGCTTTGCTCACCCGCTTGAAGGCGCTAAACCTGCCGGTTTATCTGATTCTCAATAAGATTGATCTGCTCTCAAAAGGTCGCTTGCTGGAGACCATGGTTCGCTACAAGGACTTGATGGAATTCCGTGAGATCGTCCCCGTCAGCGCCAAGACCGCAGGGAACCTAGACCCGCTATGGGCGCTCCTGGAGCGAGATGCCGCGACGGGTGAATGGGCCTACGATGCCGAGACCTTTACGGACCAAAACGAACGCGCCATGGCCGCAGAATTCATTCGCGAAAAAGTCCTGCGAAAAACCCAACAAGAAGTCCCCCACAGCGCCGCAGTGGAAATCGAACGCTGGATCGAGAGTGGTGCGGAGGGCTACCCCGAGGATATGGATGAAGGTGGCACTTTCATCGGCGCGAAAATCATCGTTGAAAAACCAAGCCACCGTAAAATCCTGCTGGGATCCGGCGGTGAAATGATCAAGGACATTCGGCAGAGCGCCCAGCGGGAGCTGAAAAAACTTCTGCAGCGCCCCGTGCGTTTGGAGTTGTTCATCAAGGTGGAAGCGGAGTGGCGCGATCGCCCAGACCAACTGGACCGCCTGAAACTCTGAGGGCGGAATCAGTTCATTTGAACGCGAATCCGTATGAGTCGGTATCCGCTTTTGCCCAAAGCCTGGAACGAGCTACTTCTTTCCACTCGCTGCGATGGAGGTGGTGGCACTTTGCTCGTTGCTATAGGCATCGGTGATCCGCACCAGCACACGGTCTCCACGGATGGACTCGCGAGGAATTAATACGTCGAAGCGCTCGGTTTGTTCATCGAAAATACGATCTTCAGGCAGCACTTGGAGCCAGTGTTCGCCGTCGGCGCTGATGGCCGCGTCCCTGATAACCGAGTTTGCATCCTGAGCCGTGAATCGTACACGGAGGCCGTCGCCCTCGATGAAGGCGGTAAGGTCGGTAATGCTGGGCGGGGTGTGATCCACCAGGAACACGGGCGTTCGGAAGGTGCTCGTCAACACCGCATTGAATGGTTGGGTGGGCGCGTCGCTGGCGGTGACCTCAAGCCGATATCGTCCGTCAGGGACGGGTAACGTATCAAAGGTGAAGAATTTTTCCTTCCAGGCTTTTTCGAGTTCGATGGGAGATCCACGATCCGGGAGCAGGCGGATGCGGTATTGCAGCGTGTCGTTGTTGGGGTCGCTCACGTGGAATACGAAGGCCTGTGACGCTCGGCGGAAGCTACGTTTTTCGGACCCGGCATACTGCAAGGCGGGAATGAGTTTTTGCGTTTCCAAAGGCACACGCTCGATGCCGATGTCCTCGGGCGGCGCATTGCGGGTGATGACCACACCCGCAGGCAGGACATCAATGCTCTCCCAGGTGGGCGCGAGATTGCGGTTGGTCCAGTAGGTTTTCACTGCCTCGACGACAGGTGTCGCGCCGCCACGGGTGCTGCTCAATTTTAGCTTGAACTGCGCAAAGCGGGCTGGCGAAACCCCTGGGCGCTCCCCGCTGCGCAGCGGTGGGGTCCATGGAGACCAGGTGCTGTCGGGCGTTTCGGTGGAGCCTGTGCGCATCTGTAATTCAACGGAGGTTCCCGAAGGCTGGTCCGAATCCATATAGGCCCGGCCCCAATCCGCCAGAGGATTGCCGCGAAGCACACGACTTTCCACGGTGCCCTCGGCGGCTTGGCTTTCGCTGAGCTGATGCAGTTCCGCTGGGTTTGAACCCACCACCAGCAAATCCGATCCGGAATTCAAAAAGGCCGTTGCCTGGGCGGTGCCAAGATCCTGCAAGGCAGCGAAAGATTCATGATCCCGACCGCGATCATTGAGTGGAATGGAAAAGATGCGAGCCCGATTTCCGGTGCCCACAAGGAGTTGGCCCTTCCAAGTCGTGAGCGCGAAAATCTGTCCCTGAGCGCTTTGCCAAAGGGTTTCCGGCACGCGGGATTTATCCAGGCGGATCACGGCGGACTTGGTGGAACTGCCGGTTTCTGAAAGGTAGCTCTCTCGTTTTTCGAGGCTGCCAGAGGCCATTCGGTTCGCCAATCCATTGTTGGTTCCGATGTAAATCTGTCCGTCGGAAAGTGCGATGGCGCGAACTTCTTCAAAACCCGTGGACATCAATGTTTCCAGTTTCTCAGCTCCAAAATGCAGCACGAGGCCCCGCCCGTGGGTGCCCAAATACCATCCACTGGCCCCGTCGGGAATTAGGGCTGTGAAAGCGGATTCTTCGGGCAATTCAGCCAAGCGACGACCGCCATTTTCCCGCGCCAACAAAAGCACCGCGCCATGTTCGCCACCCCCCGCCACCACGACATCGCTGCCTTGCACGGCTAGGCCCCAAACCACCCGAGCCTCGATATCGGCATAAGGCTTCACTTCGCCGGCAGGCGTGACGCGGAAAAGTTTCCCCTCACCGCTGGGTGCTACCACCAGGTCATTGCCGAGCTTTGCCATCGCGAAGATGACGCCGCCCTTCACCTGGGCCAGCGGCTTTACGGCCCCCGCGCTGTAATGAAAAAGTTTGCCTTCGGTTCCAGCGGAGAGATAGGCGCCCCCAGTGCCGTCGGGAACCGCAGACCACACCACGCCTTCCGGCAGTTGGCCCACCTTGCGTAGACTCGGCGCCAGTCTCAAACGGCCATCGGAGCCCACGCGCACGCCACGGGTTTCCGCACCCAGCCAGTCGTTGAAACCGGAGAAAACCGCAGGTGAATTCATGGGCGTTGCCTGGGCCTGCATTGGCTGCCCAAAGCTGGTGACGACGAGCATCACCATCATCATTGGAAGAAAAGAACGGCGCATAAACGATCTCCAAACCCGGACGAAACTGCCCGCCAAAATTACTTAATCAATCTCTACTTCCATGGTGACGATGCCACGCACTTCGCGTTCCAAAGGCAGGACAGCCCGACCGATGATGTGCCGCTGAAGCTTGTTGTCGTTGCTCGCACCATCGGCGCCGATGAGGCTGGCAACCGAGGGCGGAATGCCTTCGATGCGGCTGCCGCGCAACCCCGCACCTGCTTGCGTTTGAACCAGCAGCGCGTAGGCATGGTTGTTTCGGAGCGCCCCGTTGAGCAAGCGCACGATGTCGTTGAGGCTGCTCACATCCACGTTGCGTTCATCTGGATCCGCCGCCGAAAGGCTGAGCCCATCGCCCACCATTAAAATGGTTTTGCCCACCGCCGCATTGAGAGGCACCGGGATATTCAAGGTGGCGGTCTCACGCACACCTTGGATGTTCTGCAACGTGACCAGCACCGGCAGGGTTTCACCGCGCTTCACGTGGGCTTTGAGGGGCCTCACGGCCGCAATGGCTGTGAGATCCAGCCGCTCCTCGGCCTTGATGGTTAGCGAGATACCCTCGAAGACCGGGCGCTCGAAGGGGTTTGTTGAGAGGGCCTGCATCATAGCCCCCACGAAATTGGCCATACGATTGCCGTTGAGATCGGCAATCACATTTTCGATCTCGATGGCCGGGTGTCCGGCGATCTTGATGTTGCCTTGAAGAGAAAGGCTTTGTAGGCCTGTTCCACGAACGTATCCATTCAGGGTCTGGCTCACCACGATGGCGGTCAGCACCGGCGTCAGAAAAGGGTGATCCATCATCTCGAAACGGAAATCCAGGGTTTTGCGACCGCCTAGATTTAAGCCGATACGCAGCGGCACCATGTGAGCCTCGGCGCCGATCACGCCGCCGATTCCGACGGAGCGGTCTAAGCGCAGCGCACCGATGGGGGCTACGGGTTGGGCGAGCTTGAAACTAGATTGATAACTCGCGACGTTGCCCGCCACGGACGCGGACCAAAGCGGCAAATCCACACCGCCGAGATTGAATAACTGATGGCCAAAGAGCAGCACTTTCTTACCACTGATATAGGTGATGGTGCCGGCGGCGGACATATCCATATCGCCTTGAAGCAAGGCAACGGAGGCCATGCCACCGGGCTCAATGGGACTGGCCTCAGTCTTGGCGTCAGCGGCGACCATGGCATTGATAGAATTGTTGGCGGCAAAGCGCACCGGCAGCCCGCTGAACATCGCCTGAGATTCGGGCTGGAGCGGAGTTCCATTCAACACGACGGGCAATTCCGATCCGCCCTGAATGGGATTGACCGGCTCACCCATCAACGTGGAAAGCGGAATCATCTGCCCAGTGAGCGCGGCTTTCAGGACTTTAGGGGGCTCAAGTTTTGGCAAGATCAAGGGCGTTCGGCTGGGCGGGGTATCAGGAATATCTCTCAACTGATCGAGCATCTCGCCGATGGGCGTGATGCCACCCATGGGTTCTTTTTCAAACGCGAATCCGATGCTCAGCGCGCCAATGAGCTTGCCCTCGATGTAGCAGGGCGATCCACTCATGCCCGCCAGGATCCCCGTTTCCGCTAAGGGCCCGCCACTCGCCTTCACCAGAATCAGGTTGCGGCCCGGCGTCATGTTTCGCTGGATACCGAGCACTTCAAAATCAAAAGTCTCGATCCGCGCGCCTTTGAATACCGTGCGACCGGTGCCTTTCATCCCCGCCCGAATTTCCGAGATGGGCATGGTGGCCTGGGCACCGAGTTGGGATGAGAGAAACAATAAAGCAGGAACCAACAGGACGTGTGAGGCCACAGGCATGGATATTTCCAAAAATCAGGTGAGACAAAAGGAGCTGGGGAGCCAAATCTCAAGGGAAGACGCGGGGAACAGAAAATCCTAGCAGGGGTGGGCTTCTCCTTGAGTTTAAGCCGTTACATCGAAATAACTTAAATATTGAAAGGATGAACCGACTATGAGGGGACGTAGCAAAATAACCTGAACTGCAAACGTTATTTTGACACGGCCCATAAAGGAACCTGTGGGTTGGATGCCGACAAATGCAAACGAGTTCCACACTTCGGGCACAAATTGTTCACTTCGAGCTTATGGGCGCATGGGGTAATCTTTTCAACCCGGAGGAACTTCATATGAAATCTACGCATTTGCGTTTTTCTAGTCTCGTGGCTCTCATTGTAGCCGCGCCCATCGCAGCCCCCTTGGCAGCCCAAGGCGTGTCCGCTCAATTGCCGGGTACGGTTCAAAGTACGTCCGGCCAGCCCATCTCCGGAGCCACGGTGGTGATCCGAAATGCGGAAACGGGATTCGTTCGCACCGTGCAGACCGATGGCACGGGGCGCTTTCTTGGTACGGCGCTCCCAGTTGGCCCCTACGTCATTAACGTCACCAAGGCCGGATTCCAGAACGCCTCGAATATCAAGGTCAACTTGAACCTGGGTGATGCAGCGCCTTTGGCCGTCAAGCTTGCCGCCGAAAACAGCGCCACGGTGGAAGTGGTGGCAGTGGCATCACAAGTGGACTCGGATCGTTCGGCTGCGGTCACCCTTTTCACTCCAGAATCCCTGAACACGCTTCCAGTGAAGGGCAGAGGTTTCCTGGACTTTGCGCTCCTCTCTCCCCAGGTAACGATTTCCTCTGAACGCGGGAACATCGCCATCGGAGGCCAGCGCGGAATCAACACCTCCATCAATGTGGACGGAGGTGACTACAACGATGCGTTTTTCGGCGGCACTAACGGAGGGGCAGAAGGGAAGACTCCATTTACTGTCTCGATCGAAGCGGTGCGGGAGTTCCAGGTGGTCACCGACGGCGCCAGCGCGGAGTTTGGCCGCATGGGCGGTGGCTACCTGAACGCCATCACCAAAACGGGCACCAACGAACTGAATGGTTCCATCTTCTACTACAACCGCCCTCAAAGCTTGGTGGCAGTGGACCCACAAACCGGCAAGGAGGTGTCTGATTTCACGACGGTGCAGTACGGTGGCTCCGTCGGGGGGCCCATCATTAAGGACAAGCTGTTCTATTTCGTCGCGTTCGATGCACAGAAGGAGTCCCGTCCTGTGCAGTTCTTCTGGCACAACGGTCGGACTGATTTCAATAACCCCGCTCCCTTGGACCCCACCACCAACCCTAACGACGCTGCTCTGGTGGCCCGGGATGGTGCCTACAAGACCAAGGCTGATTCCCTGACGGTATTCGCTCGCTTGGATTGGATCCTAAATGAGGACCACAACATTCAGTTCAGGATCAACCGCTCCAGCTTTGAAGGAAACACGAATTCTGGACCGACGAACTCCCTTGGTAACGTCTCCTCCGATAACATCAAGACCCTACAGCTCGTGGGTCAGTGGAATTGGACCATCAGCAACAACTGGTTGAACGAGTTTCGCCTTAACTACGTGAAGGAAGAGCTGCCTCGGGTTCCTAACTCCACCACCGCCCAGGTGAATATCAGTAGCGTGGGTGTCTATGGGAAGTACCCCTTCACCCGTCAGTTCGAGACAGTCCGCACTGAGATCTCAGAGGCAATATCCTATGTGACTCCTACCATCCAGGTGAAAGGGGGATTTGATTACAACGGAACTAAGATCAGTGAGGTCTTCGCGCCATTCACCGAGGGGGGGTATTTCTTCGGTGACACTCCCGCATCTGGTTCTAACATCGCCCGAACAGCATTGCAGAACTTCCGCCTAGGTCGTTGGACGAGCCTGACCCAGAATTTTGGGCTCAATGGTCGTTCCGGTTATGAGGCTGGCACAATCGACACCACCGAAAAGGAATTGGCTTTCTACATCCAAGGTGACTGGAGACTAAGCAATACCTGGAAGGTAGGCCTGGGTGTTCGTTGGGATCGCCAGGAACACGCCGATATCGCGATCTTGGATTTCAGCGATCCACTTAGTGCGACGCCCCCAGTCAACGCTAAAATCCCAACGGATAGTCAGGTTTCACCAAGGCTCAGCTTTACGTGGACTCCGGAAGCCGACCATGGAAACACCGTTGTACGGGGAAGCCTGGGTTCCTATGTGAGCCGAACCCCCTCGGTATTCATTTATCAGGTCTTCGCCCAGAACACACAGCGGATCGGCGCCTACACCCTGACGGCCATCAACGGCAATGGCAGCGAAAATGCTGCCACCATCGCTGCGGCAACGGCAGGCGGTGCCGCCTTTGGAACGGGATTCAACCCTCAGAATCCAGCGGTTCTATCTGCGCCCCCAACCACCGGCGGACAGAAGCCGGACATCTTTACCTTCGCCCAGGATTTTAAGAACCCCCGCACGGATCGTTTCAACCTCGGTGCTGAAAGGGCGTTTGAAATTGGGTGGACTTTCGGACTGAGCGGCGCTTATGCGCAAACGAAAAACCTTGAACGCCTCAACGACATTAACCTGGGGACTCCTGTGCCGAATGCCCAAGGCCGTCTGGTCTTCCCGTCGGCCCGCCCCAATGCCAATTTCCGTCGCATGGCTGTTTACACCTCCGATGCGGAAAGCAAGTACACCGCGCTGACCGTCAGCGCTAAATACCAGAAGGAAGGCAGCCCCCTCCAGGCCCAGATCTTCTACACGTGGGCTATGGATCGCGACAATGATTCCAACGAGCGCAATTTTTCCGCCTACGCCACCCAGAACCCTCAGCGACTTCAGGATGAATACGGTTACAGCGCGAATGACCGCCGCCACGTGGTGACCGGCTATCTCAGCTATCTGGAGAAGCGCTGGACCGGTATTCAGCTCGGCCTGAACCTTCGGTACCTCGGTGCAAGGCCCTACTCCTTGAACAACAGCGGGGATTTGAGCAAGGACAACGCCAGCAACGACCGCTTGATCGGTTCAGAACGCAATGGTTTCCGCGACGCTGCTCTGACCAGCGTTGATTTAAAGCTGAGCCGGGACTGGTACTTCACCAAAAAAGTGAAGTTCACTATTTCAGGTGAAGTGTTCAATCTCTTCAACCACCAGGTTCGCTATGATCGGTTGAGCTTCGGAGGGACGGATGCGCTCCCCGTGGTCAACGCCACCACTACGGCGATCTCTTCTCCCCGTCAGGTCCAGTTCGGCGTCCGCCTGGCCTTCTGATTCCATCACACATGAGCATTAACGGGCGGCGAAAGCCG
>JAYVXV010000337.1:0-3217 GCA_043784905.1 Holophagaceae bacterium
GCCCCGTCGTCTTCTAGGCCAAGCCCAGCCCGCAGCAGGGCCAGGGATGTGGCCCTATACATGGCGCCGGTATCGAGGTAATCCCAACCCAGGGCTCCCGCGATTTTTTTGGCGGTAGAGGATTTCCCGGCACCCGAAGGACCATCAATGGCAATGAGCTGAATCTTCTGCATACCCATCAGTTTGCCAGCCGCCGGGCCCCGTCCGGACCCAATTACTCACAAAACACCTGTTTCATACGCCGCTTCCCTTTGCATCCCGGACCTTGCCCCACTACACTTCAGCATCAATCCACGGTTTTATGAGGGCGTCATGGCCAAATTGCTGGTGCACGAGAGTGCTGGAGTCCGCGAGTTCGAGATGGTGGACAACGAAGTCCATATCGGCCGCGAGCTGGACAATACTCTGCGTTTGGCGGACCCGAGCATCTCGCGGCATCACTGCGTGATTCGGCTAACCGGCAGCGGTTTTGAGGTACAGGATTTGCAAAGTAGCAATGGCGTGCTGCTGAACGGTAGCCGTGTCCAGACCGCGCCCTTACGAGACGGCGACCGCGTGACCCTGGGGCAAATCCAGATCACCTTCGTGGACCCCGCCGGACCGGATGCCGGAAGCGCGACGGTGGCCGTGCACAAGACGGACATCCCCACCGGCACGGTTCGCATCAGCCCCGAGCAGATGGCCAGTGTCCACGCCACGAACGCGGGGGCTCCTATGGCACCCCAGGCCCCCCAGGCTGTAGCGCCAGCACCCCCACCGCCCCCCGTGTCCCCGATGATGGCGACACCGCGACCATCGCCTTCGATTCAGGCCCCACTCGAACCATCCCCAGGCGCAACGGCACCTGCGCCACGGCAGCCCATGCCCGAATCCCGCACCCCAGAGTTCGGCCATTTCACCGACCCCGGCGCCGCAGCCCAGGTCAGCCAGTCCCCCCAGTCATCCCATGCCCCCAGAGGCGTGGTGCCCATTCCGCCCGCCAGCGCACCGGGATCGGGCGGCTTCATGTCCAAGTTCCTGCCCCCCATTCCCGACGACGCTCAGCCCACTGGCGAGCGAGGGGATTTCGTGACACGGCTGATCGCGGCGATCATTGATGGCGCACTTCTGATTCCAGTCATGGTTGTGATGTGGATCTTTTTCATCGTATTGGGAATCCTGACCAAGTACGTCCCATTCCTCGGGTGCCTCGGCGCGATTCTTGGCATGCTGCTCTACCTTGGGGCCCTTCTCGGCTACTTCGTCTTCATTGCCCGATGCATCTCCCGCAACGGCGCTACCATCGGTAAAAAGATGATGAAACTGCGCGTGGTGCCCGAGGATGATCCCTATGGCCGTCTGACCTTTATGCAGGCCATCATCCGCCAGCTTTGTCACTTCCTGAATTTCACCTTCGGCTACCTCCTGATTTTCGGCGCCGAGCGCAAGGCGGTTCACGACATGATCACCAAGACCATCGTCATCAAAGTGGACCGATAGTCACATCCTGATTAACCCCTGGCGCCTACGCGCCCTTTCCCCGGAGATACCATGAGCGGCAATACCATCACCAAGCCCGATGCGAACCCTGTCGTCGCAGCACTCCTGACCTGGTTGGTTTTCGGAATCGGGCACATGGTTATCAACGGCCAGCAGCGAAAGTGGCTGTTCACCCTCATCGCCACCATCGTCGGCTCGTTCCTGTGTGTATTGCCCGGCCTGATCATCGGCATCCTCAGCATCATTGATTCGTATCAAACCGCCGAGCGATTGAAATCGGGTGAGACCATCCCCGAAAACGAATACTCGATGCCGATGCTCTTCAAGGTCATCAAGATGATTGATAAGACGGCTACCTGCTCCAAGGCTTAGGAGCGGTGGCAAAATAACCGGTGCCGTTCAGGTCATTTTGCTATGGCCCTTTCTTCCGGCCCGCCATCTCGGTGCTCAACTAATGTTGCCGAAACGGCCTGAACGGATCTGTTGATTCATTGAGCTAATTGAGCTAGAAGTCCCACTTGTCCGATGCGCACAGTTAGCGCGTGGCCCTTACCCCAGGAACAGTCATGCTCGAATCCTACCTTCCTCCGATCCCTGACGATGCCGTGCCCACCGGAGAACGCGGTGAATTAGGCGAGCGCTTGGTGGCTACCCTCATTGATTTCGTTCCTAGCATCATCATTTGCATCGCCTTTTTCATCTTGCAGTTCGTCCTCGCTTTCATCCCTTTCTTGGGATGCATTCTGGGCTGCGGATTGTGGCTGATCCAAATGGCGATTCATCTGGCGTATATCTTCTATTTCATCCCCATGTGCGTGTCGAAGCATGGCGCCAGCATCGGGAAAAAGATGCAGAAACTGCGTGTCGTGCCGCTGGGTGAGCCCAATGGTCGATTGACCATGAGCGCCGCCGCGATCCGACAGATCGGATACATCCTGGGCGTGATTAACCTCATCGTGCTCGCCGTCAAGGGCGAAGAGCGCATCAGCCTCGCGGATATGCTCGGCAAGTCCGAAGTCATCAAGGTGGACCGGTAATCCCAGGCAGGAGGCCCCATGAATGACGAACCGGATGGCAACCGTGCCGCCGCCATGATCCCCTGCGTCAGCCCTTGCTGTCTGCTGGGCTTACCCTTGGGCATCTGGGCTTTGATCGTGCTCGTGAAACCCGAAGTCAAGGCCGCTTTCCAGATCTGAGATGAATGAAATCGCGAACGACCGTGCCATGAGGATGAAAATAAATTCATTCCCCTCCGGCGCGGTCGTGCTGTCTTTGCTTTCCGCGATGATCCTACTTGGAAGTTTGTTGCTGCCACGGGGAGGAATCCCCGGCGTGGACCTCTGCGCGTTCCATGTGCTAACGGGGCTGCCCTGCCCTAGCTGCGGCCTCACACGGGGCTTTTGCGCCTTGGCTCGCGGCCAAGTCTACGAGGCCTGGGCCTTCCACCCCTTTGCCTTCCCTCTCTTCGCCGGAACCCTGATCGGGCTCGCGTCGCCCTTACTAGCACCGCGCTTTCCCGCCCTAACGGGACCACGCGCCAGGCGCCTGTTCAGGGTGGCAGCGGTGACATTCGCGATCGCTCTGGCCCTCTTCGGAATCTGGCGAGCCAAACGTCAGTGGGATCAGCGGCGCCTTCAGTCCGGATTTTGCAGTTGTCATTGTTCCAGGCCGCTTCAGGCCTCGGACATCAGGCCTCGTTGTCGTGGGTCGCTATCGCATGCATGTGTGCAAGATGGCC
>JAYVXV010000338.1:0-3210 GCA_043784905.1 Holophagaceae bacterium
CGAAGCAATCAGAAAAGCAGTGGCCATTCAGAAACGAGGCCTAAACGCTGAGTGTATCGGCTCCCAGACAGGATTCAAAAGATGGATTCACCCGCCACAAATCCTGTGCTGAAGGCGGCCTGGAGGTTATATCCGCCCACGGGACCATCCACATCCAGTAGCTCGCCACAGATCGAAAGGTTTTCCCAACCTTTCAGGCGCAGGGTGTGAGGATCCACAGCCTGCAAGTCCACGCCCCCTGCGGCCACTTCGCCGCGCTCCAGGGGCACAGGGCGCGCCGCGCCAAGGGGGAATGCCGTCACGAGGGACGAAAGCGATCGGCGAGCTGCCTTTGGAAGATCCTTGAGACGCTGATCCTCCGCGATGCCGCAAGCCCGGAGCGAAGGTTCACAAACCCGTTCCGGCAGCCGGTTTCCGAGCCAAGTGCGGGCAGCGAGGTGAGGATTTCGAGCCTGTTCATTCAGCAATTCTGCGTCGAGGGATTCAAGCGATCGTGGATCAAATGCATAAGTGAGAAATGCCGCGCCGCCACGGCGAGCCTCTTCGACCGAGCGGCTCAATTCGAGCGCTGCGGGGCCGCTGATGCCGACTTTGGTGAAAATGATATCGCCAAAAAAATCACCCATTCGCTTTCCATTTTCGCCCGCCAAGAGCCGCAAACACCCATCCCGAAAGGCCACACCTTCCCATTCGGGCCGAGGGTCTACCAGTGGAATCGGAGCCAGAGCGGGGAACCAAGGCCGTACCGGAACCTCGAGTTGGCGCAGCCAACCCAGCACTTCACCGCGGGTGCCGGTTTCGGGATAACTGGCGCCGCCGGTGGCCAGAATGACGTAATCTGCGACGAGCTGTTCTCCACTTTCAAGCAAAAGCCCTTCAACCCGAGGTGTGGAGCCGAGCATCGCTTTGACCCGCGCTCCGCACCTGATCTCGGCGCCACTCCGGCGCAATACGGTCTCGAAGGCCGCCACGACCGCAGCTGCGCTGCCAGGACGGTCCGCCGGAAAGACGCGACCGTTGTCCCGCGTGTACGTTTCAATGCCTTCTCGCCGCAGCAACTCGATGACCTGCTCGTTAGAAAAACGGTGCATGGAAGGCCTGAGAAAACGCGCTTGGTCTTTGGAAAACGCCGCCAGTACCTGATTCACAGAGCCATCGTGGGTGATGTTGCACTTGCCACCCCCGCTGATACGTAGTTTTACACCCAGGCGCGCGTTGGCCTCCAGCAGCGTCACCTCGTGGCCCCTACCCGCAGCTTTCCATGCGGCCACCATGCCTGCTGCCCCACCTCCAACGACCACCACACGCATCCGGCCCATCAATTGGCCCGATTGTTTTCAGTGGGCGGAAAGATTTCTGAAGCCGATGGATTTTCCGGTGCCAATAAGATGGGGCCTTTGGGCAGTTTCAGGGGGTCTAGGCGAATGCGATTGGACACGTAGCCAGGGAGTCGCAATTCCAGGGTATGGGACCCACTGCCTTGGATGTGCTTCAACACCGTGGGGCTCGTACCCGCCTGCTTATCGTCCAATAGAATCTGGGCGCCGGAGGGATTGGTTTCAATTTTTAAATCGTAGGGCGCCAGCTCCAGCAACAGGCTGACGAATCCATCCTCTGGATGAAGTTCTCTTTCGATGGACTTGTAGTGTTTCTTAGCCACCAGCAATTTGTGACCTCGCTCAGGCAACGTGACATTGTCCAGAGGCGCCTGGCCCAGGTATTGGCCATCCACATACACCGAAGTGCCCGAAGGCTCTGTGTGGACGGTGATCTCATCAAGACCATCACCGGAGGCGAGCCACCAGCGCAAACCTAGTCCCAGCACCAGCAGGACACCAAGGCCACCACCGAGCCATTTAACCCAGGGCAGGACGTGACGCCGCGCCGAGGCCAGGTTGGGGAGTTTTTGTGTGGTGTCCGCCTTGGGCGCCACCAATGCGGATTTAGCCAGAGACAAGGTCTGAACCAACCTTTGAGACAATGGCTGCGGTTTCATGTCATGAGCGACGTAAAGCTCATCCATGAAGGCTTCAAACGTAGGAAATCGCTTTTGGGGATCCAAGGCCAAGGCCTTTTCGAAAACCGCCCGCAACTTGGGTTCCGGTTCAGCCAGGAATTCCGGCCCACCTAGGAGAATTCTCTCAAGCGTTTCGCGGGTCCCCCGGCCACGAAAGGGAAGGTGTCCAAACATGGCCTGGAAGGCCGTTACCGCAAAAGCGTACAAGTCTGTCTCGGGGCAAGGCTGCGCATCCTGAAGCAGCTCTGGCGCGGTGTATGACGGCGTTCCGATGAGACTTCCCACCTGAGTGAGTCCCTCGGAATCGCCGCTGGGGTGATCTTCTCCATGGCTATCCAAAACTTCAAGATGGGGCTCGTCACTATGAAGCCCTTCGGAGCTAGAGAGCAGCCCCCAGGCCGTCGCGTGCTTATCCGAAAGCAGCTCTTCATCCTCGGCAGGTTCAAGCCGCTCCCCAATAACACCAGGCTTACCCGGCCGCTCGGGGCCCATGACTCGCGCCACGCCGAAATCAATGAGCTTCGCCTGGCCCTCCCGGCTCACAAGGATGTTCGCGGGTTTAACATCCCGATGGATAATGCCCGCGCGATGGGCACATTGCAGGGCCCCGGCGGTCTGTCTCAACCAGTCTAGTATTTCTGGGGTAGATGCTTTGCCTTCCCTCAAAATCGCGATCAGTTCCTGGCCATCTACATATTCCATAACCATGTACGGGCCGTGATTCGCATCAAGGCCAACATCGTAGATGGCAACGATGTTGGGATGCTGAATGCGTGCTCCCAGAACCGCTTCGCGCTTGAATCGCGACAGGATGACTTCGTTCTCCAACATGTTGTCGCGCTTGATGAACTTGATGGCGACCTTCATGCCCAGGCCCGGATCGTCCGCCAGATACACACGTCCCATGGCCCCTTGCCCCAGGGTGCCAACCATTCGATACCGCCCGATGGAATCCGTATGCATTGCAGCCATGGCTACATTGCGGGCTTTGCGGAAGGAAAAATCAACCCCTATGAGGTTGTGAGTGTCCTGGGTCTTGAGTCCTGGGTCCTGAGGATCAATTGAGAGGCGGCCTTTGGCCGCACTAGACATAAGCCCGGATTTTGCAGTTGCCATTGTTCCAGGCCGCTTCAGGCCTCGGGCATCAGGCCTCGTTGTTGTGGGTTGCTTCGCATACATGTGTGCGGGATGGC
>JAYVXV010000339.1:0-3199 GCA_043784905.1 Holophagaceae bacterium
GCCGGACAACCCAGGAACCGCGGACCTGCAATTTACGTTGAATTCGGGCCAGAATGTCCACGCGATTTCAAAATGGATTTACGGGTTTAACGGCGGCGACTGGGCACAGATGCCCAACGGGACGACGTTGGGGCGCCTTGGCGGCAACCGCTGGACGGCCTACAACTGGGAAACGAATGCCAGCAATGCGGGCAGTGATTGGGGCCCTTACAGCAGCGATAGCTACCTCAGTTCCAGTGCCACCCCCGGCGAAGCCGTGCGCCCTTCCGTGGCGAACGCGCAAGCGGCCAATGCGGCCATTATCGTCACCGTTCCCATTCAAGGCTGGGCGGCAGCCGATGAAGCCGGAAACGTGAATGTCAACAATGCCGTCAGCACCCGATTCTTCCCGAACCTTGCCAAGAAACCTACAGCTGTCACCACCACACCGGACACGACGGATGGCAAGGTCTACCAGGACGAATTCGTGCATTGGCTGGACAATAAATTTCCGACGGCCAAGACCGATTCAAACCGACCCATTTTCTACATGCTCGATAACGAGCCAGATCTTTGGAACAGCACCCATCTTGAAATCCAACGCGGAGCCCTGCGCTATGACCAGTTCTTGCCCCTCAGTATCGCTTCGGCGGGGGCCATCAAGGACCAAGTTTCTCAAGCTCAAACCTTTGGCCCCGTGAGTTACGGATGGAACGGATTCGTGAATCTGCAGAGTGCACCCGATGCTGCCGCCCACGGCGATTTCCTGGACTACTACCTCTCCCAAATGAAGGCAGCCAGCCAGACTCAAGGCCGACGGTTGTTGGATGTTCTGGACCTTCACTGGTATTCCGAAGCCACGGGTGGTGGGGTCCGCGTCGTCAACCAGGACAATTCGGCGGCGGTTGTGGCCGCGCGGATCCAAGCGCCACGGTCGCTTTGGGATTCGACCTATACCGAGACGAGTTGGATCACTCAGTGGTCCACCAACGGTCCGATCAATCTTATTCCGCGGATGACCACCAAGATTGCTGCCCAATATCCTGGGACGAAGCTTTCCTTCAGTGAATACAACCACGGGGGTGAAGACCACATTTCAGGGGCGATCGCAGAAGCTGACTGCCTAGGCATTTTCGGACGAGATAGCGTTTTCGCCGCCAACGTCTGGCCTCTGCAAAACGTCGAAACCTTCATGTTTGGCGCCTTCCGAATTTTCAGAAATTACGATGGCGCCGGTGCCACCTTCGGCGATACCAGCTTCACCTCCGCTGCCTCGGATGTGGCTAAGGCATCGGTATATGGAAGCCTGGACGCGGGCCATCCTGAGCGTGTGGTTTCGGTGCTCATCAACAAGGACACCGTGAGTCACAGCGCGGGCCTGGCCATCACCCACACCCAGCGTTTTGCCACCGCGCAGGTCTACCAGATCACGGCCTCTTCGCCTGTTCAGGGCAACTCCGTGATGCCTCAGCGCCTTGCCGATATCCCGATCACCAAAATCAATGCGTTCATCATGACCTTGCCCGCCATGAGCATTACCGTGGTGGTCTGGAAATAAACATCCCGGATTTTGCAGTTCAGCTCCTCTGTCAAAGGGCGTCAGGCCTCGGGCTTCAGGCATCGTTGTTGATTTTGGACGGGCTATCTCGGACATAGGCATGCGGAGCGATCCACAACAAGGAGGTCTGATGCCCGAAGCCTGAAACAATGGCAAACGGAAAATCCGAGATTAAGAGCTTGGTATCCTAAGGGCCGCGCCGATGCGCGGCCCTTTTGGTATTCCATGCTGAGCTATTGGGAACGGGATGCATTTCTGGAAGCCGATCACCTGGTCATTGGCGGCGGGATCATCGGATTGCAGGTGGCCATTGAATTGAAAGAGCGGCGACCGGCCGCGCGTGTGTTGGTGCTGGAGCGCGGGTTGTTTCCCAGTGGCGCGAGTACCAAAAATGCGGGGTTCGCCTGCTTTGGAAGCCTCACGGAAATCCTTTCGGATATCGCTCGCATGGGCGAAACGGCGGCGTTAGATGTGGTGGCGAGGCGATGGGAGGGTTTGCAAATGCTGCGCTCCCGTGTGGGCGACGAGGCGATGAACTACGAGGCCTTTGGCGGGTTTGAGCTGCTCTTCGAGGAACATCTTCCCGCCTTGGATCAGATGGATCGTGTGAATGAATGGCTGAGACCCCACTTCGGCGTAACGGTTTTCCACCTTGATGAAACAGGAAGGCGAGCTGCGGGCTTCGGATCCAAGACTCGGGCCCTGGTCCGCAACGCTTTGGAAGGGCAGGTCCACTCCGGGAGGCTCATGTTGGCCCTGCAAAAAATAGCGGGAGCGAAGGGTGTTGAGATGCTGACCGGATCTCATGTCACGCACCTTGAAGAATCGGGGAAAGCCGCAAAGGTCCATGTCCAGCAAGGCTCGGACGTAATCACTTTTCAGGCCGGGCAGGTGGCGGTCTGCACCAATGGCATCACGAGCGAGCTAATGCCGGGCCTCGGAATCCAACCGGGTCGTGGCCAAGTTATGGTCACGGAGCCCATCGCTGATTTGCCCTGGAAAGGGACCTATCACGTGGAGGAGGGTTATTTCTATTTCCGTAATATTGGAAATAGAATTTTACTCGGCGGCGGGCGCAACCTGGATTTTGAAGGCGAGGCGTGCACAGAAATGGCGATCACCGACCCCATCCAACACGCGCTTGAAACCTTGTTGAACCAGGTTATCGTCCCGGGTCTGAGTCCGAAAATCGAGCATCGCTGGGCGGGCGTCATGGGATTCAGCGAAGATAAACAACCCAAGGTGCAACGGATCTCAGAGCATATGGTGTTGGGCTTCGGATGCAACGGCATGGGCGTCGCGTTGGGTGCGGAAATCGCGCGGCGCACGGCCGCCATGATGGCGGAATTTTGATGGGTGACCGGCCTCTTCATCCGGTGCTTCAGGCGGGCCTGGCCTGCATGGAAGCTGAGCGCTGGGCTGACGCAGAAAGTCGATTTCGCCAGGTGCTAATGGATCATGAGGACGAGCCCAATGCGCTCAATCTCTTAGGTATCGCATTGGTCCAGCAGGACCGTTTTTCCGAGGCACTGCCTTATTTTCTGAGGGCCACCCGAGTAGCCCCGGGAACATCCTGGTTTCAATTGAACACGGCGCTGGCTTTGGAGTCTCTCGGGCGCCAGCAAGAAGCCCGAGGCCGATTTCAACAGGCCTACAGCCTGG
>JAYVXV010000340.1:0-10323 GCA_043784905.1 Holophagaceae bacterium
ACCTTTGCGAGGTTCTTCACGGCTCCCGCGTAATTGTTATCGTGGTGTGAAGTGATGAGTTTTTCGGAGATGCCCTTGAGACTGCCGGGCTTGAAGGGCAGCGGCACGATCATCGGCGCGGGTGACATAGATGCAGTGGGGCTAACGCTCTGCATCGCCTCCAGCTTGGGATCCGCGATGAACAATGCGCCCATTCCCGCAAGGGCTCCAACGGCTTCACGGCGATTCATGGTCATGGCGATCTCCTTGGGTAGTAACGGTCTGGATCATCCTCCTATTCGGATTCGCGTTCAAAAAATAAAGAAGACTCACCACAGAGACACAGAGTTGGTCTGGGCTAGATGCATGTAATACCAATTTGTTTTCAAAAGGATAGAAGCCACAGATGAACACAGATAAAACCAGATTCACACAGATGAAAACCACATGGTTCTTCTCTACATCTGGCGCGCATCTGGCATCCATCGTGTGCCAATCTGTGTTCATCTGTGGCTGATCTCTATCTTTTTGAACGCAACTTGGTATGAGATCGTGCTCGACATCTCGGAATGTCGCTGCGGTGACTCAGCATTTCTCGATGTTCTCTGTGTCTCTGTGGTGAATTATTTTTGGGATCGCGACTGGGTACCAGCTCCCCTCAAAGCAGATCTTCCCTGCCCTCTTGCTTCAGCCGTTCAACAATTTTTTTAACTGACTGCGCTTGATCCCGATGGCAGATAAGCAGGGCGTCGGCCTCATCCACGACGATGAGATCACGCACGCCACTGGCGGCAATCAGCCTACCGCCTCCGAAGAAAGCACAGTTGTGAACATCCAACAAAATGGTTTCGCCCTGAATCACGTTCCCATCGCTGTCCGCATCATGAAAATCAATGGCAGCGGGCCATGAACCCACGTCGGACCACCTGAAATGGGTCGGCACCAGCGCTACATTTTGCGCCTTTTCCATCAGCGCCACATCAATGGCGATCTGGGGAAGTTTGGCGTAGGCCGCGGACAGCGTGGCTTCGTTGGCACCAAGCTTCACCCATTCATCCAAAGGCGTGAGCACCTCTGGACAATACTTCAACAAGCCCTCCCGTAGATCCGCAAGCGTCCATACGAACATTCCGGCGTTCCAGTAATGACGGCCCGTTTCAAGGTACTGAAGGGCTACGTCCATGGGCGGTTTTTCACGGAAAGCCAAGACTTTCCGCACAGCCCCCGAACCGCCAGCTTCGATGTAGCCATAGCCTGTTTCCGGGTAGGTGGGCCGAATGCCAAAAACCACCAGCTCCCGTTCCCAGGCAGCGTGTTTTACGGCCGTTTCGACATCTTCGAGAAATACCTCAGGGTCACCGATCCAGTGATCCGCACTGAGCACCACCATCACGCCCTGCGGGATGCGTCGCTCGATTTCAACCAAGCTCAACGCTAGGCAGGGTGCGGTGTTGCGGCCCTCGGGCTCCACTAGAATATTTTCGGGTGGGAGCTCTGGCAACATGCGCCGAGTTTCATCGGCCAGCTCGGCGGTGGTGACAATGAAGATGTGCTGCGGCTCGAAATGGCCAACCAACCGCCGCACGGTTTGATGCAACAGCGTCTCTTCACCCACGATGGCAAGAAATTGCTTGGGCCGACTCGACCGGGAGCGGGGCCAAAACCGCGTGCCTTTTCCTCCGGCCATCACGACCGCGACTTTCTGCTCAGATTTGGACATAGGTAATTATCCGACCGAACCGTCTAGCGCGATACCCCGTGGCGCAATTATTGGGCTTTAGCCACCGTCTTGACCACGGGCTTGCCGAACCATGCGTCATCCAGGGCCACATTGGCCTCTACTTTGTCGAAGACAATTTTCTGGTCGTAGGGCTTGCCGGGCGTGTCTGAATCAATTTCAAAGGCGAACATGACGCCGCCGACATCGCGATAGTCGTGGAAATAAGACTCGACTCCGAACGTCTTGCCATCGCTGCTAACGCGGCCCTCCCATTTGGTTTCGAGATACGACGTAGCATCAATGTAGTCGTGGCGGATCTCACCATCTTTCAGCGTCACTCGCAATTTGAAAGCGTCTTTGCCTCCGACCTTCTCCTTGCCGATGAGTTCGATTTTGTGGCCCTTGGCTTTCCAATCCATCAAGGGCCCTTCAAAATCCGCACCCCCAGCCATGTTCTTCAGACCTTCGGCCGAAAGAGGCTTGAGCGTTCCATCGCTGTAGATGGGGTCCACCGTCCAGCCTTCATGGCCGTCCGTGACGAGCACCAAGGTTTTACCATCCACGCTGATTTGGTTTCGCATCTTCCCGGGCCGTTTCATCTCCACAAGGAAAGGGGCCGGTTCTCCCTTACCGAAGGTGATGTGGCCGGTGCACTGCAAGGTTTGGAGCGACCTTATATGCGCCGTTTTTCCCAGCGCCGCAAGTGACTTGGAGACAATTTCATCCGCCGTCTGCGCCGCCATAAGCAACGTGGACAGCGTGGGCAACGCAAGCATTGCAAATGCCAGGGTGATTTTCTTCATGCCTGAATCTCCAAAAGTTTGAGATTTCCATGGCGAACGCTGTTGAAGATTTCGTCAACGCGTCTGGGGCAAAACTGCAGGAAAGCGGGGTACAGAGTATGAGAAAAACATTTGATTACCCATCCAGCCCAGCCCGAAATGACTTGACGCAGAAGGCACGGAAAAAAGAGGAAGCCCGCAGAATGGACCGGGCTGACTCGCGCAGGACCGCTGCGAGCGGTGGTCCTGAACCGCAATTCCCGGTCTTCTCAGAAAGGCTGCGTCTTCGGTCACCAGTTTCTTATCGCGATAGCACCGGCACCAGCGCGCCCAACGCTTTGGGGGGCTCGGGGCGGGGTTCCAACACATACGAAAGTGGCCGAGCCACCATTTGCGCCGCATCGGTGCCGAGGTAGAAAGCGGTTTCCCCAGCATCCAACCGATGCACGGCTTCGCAGCCCCAGCGACTTCCCCAAATGCGGTCCAGAGCCGAAGGTGAGCCGCCCCGTTGAATATGACCTAGCACCACGACGCGGAGATCCAGTTTGTAATCGTTTTTCAATCGTTCGCCGATACTCACGGCGCCGCCTTCCTGATCGCCTTCAGCTACCACCACAATGGAACTGCGTTTGCCGCGTACCCAGTTGGCCTTGAGCTGGCTGACGAGAGACTCGTAGGTATCCTCACCGCTCTCGGGATAGAGCACCGCCTCGGCCCCACAGGCGATGGCGGTGTGGACCGCCAGCATGCCGCTGCGCCGACCCATGACTTCCACCAGGAAAAGTCGGTCATGGCTTGATGCGGTATCACGAATGCGATCAATGGCCTCCACGGCAGTGTTCAGCGCGGTGTCAAACCCCAGTGTCCGCTCGGTGCCCGGCAGATCGTTGTCAATGGTGCCGGGAATGCCCGCGCACTTGATGCCGTGCTCACGATTCAACAGATTCGCGCCGGTGAAAGAGCCATCGCCGCCGATGATGACCAGGGCCTCAATGCCTGCGGCTCGCAGATCTACAGCGGCCTTGGCGCGCACCTTCGCGTCAAAAAAAGCTTCGCACCGCGCGGTGTGCAGAATGGTGCCACCGCGTTGCAGAATGTTGGCGCAGGCGCGGGATGCAAGCGGAGACCAATCCTGATCCACGAGTCCTTGAAAACCATGATGGATTCCGATGACTTCACAAGAGAGCGCGTCCGCCTGCCTCACCACCGCACGGATCGCGGCGTTCATGCCCGGCGCGTCTCCGCCCGAGGTGAGTAGGCCGATGCGCATCAGTGATGACGTTTCTTTTTACTTTGAGGGCTTGAACCATGGCCTCTGGCTTTGCCGTGATGCCTGCCCCTGCCGCGCTTGGCCCTGGCCGCACGGCCCTTGTGCGTGTCCTTGTAGTTGGTCTCCGGGGCCGGCAGGGGTGGCGGCTCAGTGATGACCCGTGGCACCGGCGGTAGGTCCCCTTCGGCAATGCCCTGGGATAAAGCCCGCTGAGCCCTTGCCTTCATCACTGGATCATCCTGGGTCTGGAAACCAAAGGCCAAGCCTGCGGCCATAAACAGCAGGGTGACCGGCACTGTTTGAAGGATCTTCATGGGGGCTCCGCAGACCAATGTTAACGCTATCTCTTGAAGAATGCCGCGTGGCCGACAGGGGTTCCGGGGTCTGGGAGGCTGCATGCGATAAACTGCTCGACCGGGCGGATGATTCATCAGCTCCGCTCGGTCCTTGGAGTGTCCATGCCGTCCCACGATCAAAACCACGATCAAAACCCTGTCGCCGAATCCACCCTGGAGGCCTGCTTTAAGCCCTTTCCCGCTTCGGAAAAGGTTTTTGTGGAGGGCCGATTGCCCGGAGTGAGCGTCCCCATGCGTCGCATTACCTGCCAGCCCACGCGGGATTTCGACGGCAAGCTGGTGGAAAACGAATCCGTGGTGGTCTACGACACCTCGGGCCCCTATACCGATCCGAAGATCGCCGTAGACATCGCCAAGGGCCTTCCCGCCCTGCGCCAGAATTGGATTCTGGGTCGCGGTGATGTGGAGGAACTACCCGGCGCCACGAGCCTGTACCGCAAATTGCGCGAACGCGATTCGGACCTGGACGCCATTCGCTTTCACGCCGAGCGCAAGCCTCTGCGTGCCAAGGTCGGCAAAAACGTCAGCCAAATGCACTACGCGCGGCAAGGCATCATCACACCGGAAATGGAATACATCGCCATCCGCGAAAATCTCGGCCGCGCCGCCGCTGAAATCAAGAGCCGCATCACGCCTGAGTTTGTGCGGGACGAAGTGGCACGGGGTCGGGCCATCATCCCCGCCAACATCAACCACCCGGAAATCGAGCCCATGATCATCGGCCGCCATTTTCTGGTGAAGATCAACGCCAATATCGGCAACTCGGCGGTGGCTTCGAGCATCGAAGAAGAGGTCGAAAAAATGGCCTGGGCCACCCGCTGGGGCGCCGATACGGTCATGGATCTTTCTACTGGTAAAAACATCCACGAAACCCGTGAATGGATTTTGCGCAATAGCCCTGTACCCATCGGCACGGTGCCCATTTATCAGGCGCTCGAAAAAGTGAACGGCAAGGCCGAAGACCTAACGTGGGAGCTGTACCGCGACACCTTGATCGAGCAGGCCGAGCAGGGCGTGGACTACTTCACCATCCACGCGGGCGTTCGTCTGCGCTATGTTCCACTCACCGCCAAGCGCGTCACGGGCATCGTGTCTCGCGGCGGCAGCATCTTGGCGAAATGGTGTCTGACGCATCACAAAGAAAATTTCCTCTACACGCATTTCGAGGACATCTGCGAAATCATGAAGGCCTACGACGTGAGCTTTTCATTGGGCGACGGCCTGCGCCCCGGCTCCATCGCCGACGCCAATGACGAAGCACAGTTTGGCGAGTTGGAAACGCTCGGTGAGCTGACGAAAATCGCCTGGAAGCACGATGTGCAAGTGATGATCGAGGGCCCCGGCCACGTGCCCATGCACTTGATTCAAGAAAACATGACCAAGCAGTTAGAGGTCTGCGCCGAAGCCCCTTTCTACACGCTGGGACCGCTTACCACGGACATCGCGCCGGGCTACGACCACATCACCTCGGGCATCGGCGCCGCCATGATCGGCTGGTTTGGCTGCGCCATGCTCTGCTACGTGACGCCCAAAGAACACCTTGGTCTGCCCAACAAAAAAGATGTGAAAGATGGTGTCATCACCTACAAGATCGCCGCCCACGCCGCCGATCTCGCCAAGGGCCACCCCGGTGCCCAAGTGCGGGACAACGCGCTCTCCAAAGCACGCTTTGAATTTCGTTGGGAGGACCAGTTCAATCTCAGCTTAGATCCCGATACCGCGCGGGAATTCCACGATGAAACGTTGCCCGCCGAAGGGGCCAAGAGCGCGCACTTTTGTTCCATGTGTGGCCCGCATTTCTGCTCCATGAAAATCACCGAAGATGTCCGCCAATACGCTGCCACACACGGATTCGATCAATCCGAAGCCCTCGACAAAGGCATGGAAGAAATGGCCGAAAAATTCAAGGAGCAGGGCGCTGAGGTATACTTACAGGCATGAGGCGGTGAGGGACGAGGTATGAGGTCAATAAGGTTCGCGCCATAGGCGCGGTCTACTTTGAACCTCGCCCCTCACACCTCGAACCTCACGCCTTCCCCATGACCTTTCGGATCAACTCCACAACCTCGACTATGCGGTAGGGCTTTTGAAGGAAGCCGTCGGCGCCTTCCATGTCGGCGCCGCCGCCCAGGCTGTGACCGCTGCACAGGATCACGCGGAGGCCAGGCTTCTGCGCCTTCAGGGCCTTCATCACCAGGTCGCCGTTCTGGCCCGGCATCACCTGGTCCAGCAGGGCGCAGCCGATGATGTCCGCGTGCTCCTTGAAGATCCTCAAGGCCTCGTCGCCATCGCTGGCGATGAGCACTTCGAAGCCCGCTCTCGACAGAGCCAAGGCGGTGATACTGCGGATGGCCTCTTCGTCGTCCGCCAGCAGCACCGTTCCCGCCGATTGATAGTGCGCGGAGACCGCAGCTTCCAATGGCCATTGCGGCACGACCTCGGTGCTGGGGAAGACCAGGCTGAAGGTGGTGCCCGCGCCCTCCTGGCTATTCACCATCAGGCCGCCGCGATGGGCCTTCACGATGCCCTGCAAGGTGGATAACCCCAGTCCACGGCCCGTGGCTTTGGTGGTGAAGAAGGGGTCGCAAACGCGCAGGCGGGTGGCCTCGTCCATGCCGCAGCCATTGTCCTTCACCCTCAGGTTCACATAGGGGCCGGGGCCCAGGCCCTGGCCCGGAAAGGCCGTCTCCAGTTCCACGTCGGAGTAGACCCGCGACGAGGTTCTGAGCGTGATCTGTCCCACGCCGTCCCCGCGACCCTGAATGGCTTCAGTGGCGTTGAGGATGAGGTTCATCACCACCTGCTGCATCTGCACCGGGTCCGCCTGGATGTAGGCCAGGTCCGGGGGCAGTTGCAGCTTGAGGGAGACGCCGGGGGGCCTCGACACCGCCAGCAATTCCGACATTTCCTCCACTACTTGATTCAGCAGCACTTCCCGTGTTTCGCACACGCCCTTGCCGCTGTAGACCAGGATCTGGCGGGAGAGATCCGACGCCCGCTCGGTGCTGGTAAGGGCTCGCACAATGTGTTCCAAGGCGGGACTGCGCTCGTCCAGAACCTCCACCGCCGCGTCCAGATTTCCCAGCAGGGCCGTGAGGATATTGTTGAAGTCGTGGGCGATGCCGCCGGCCAAAAGGCCCAGGCTTTCCAATTTCTGACCTTGTCGGAGGGCCTCCTCCCGTTGCCTGGCCCGGGTGAGATCCTCGATGAGGGTGGTGGCGCCCAGGAACTCCCCGTCTTCATTCAGAAGGGGCGCGCTGTACCAGATGCAGAAAACCGAGCCGCCCTGCTTGTCCCGGCAGACTAGGGAGCTTTGGTTTCCCACCTTGGAATGCTGAATCTGTTCCAGGGCCCCGTTCAGTTCAGGGCTATGTTCCGGCGAGGCGAGCAGGTCATCCAAGGCGTGGCCCACCGCCTCGGATTCTTCAAATTTGAAGATGCGCGTGGCAGCCGGATTCCAGGTGCGGATGATGCGATCCACGTCCCATTCGAGCACGCCCAGGGGCGTGTTCTGGACGTGGTTTTCATGGCGGCGTAAAGCGCTGCCCAGGGCTGCGGTCATGGCCTTCGCGATGGCTTCGGCGCGCGCACGGGTGGAGATGAGCGACCAACTGAGGAGGGCCAGCAAAAGACTGATGAGGCCTCCGGTGAAGAGGGCCCAGGTGGGCCAGCGATAGTCGGCAGCGGCGTCGAAACTCGGAAGGGGAATCACGCGCCCGACCCAGGCCCGGTCCCCCCACTGAAAATTGAGCTGACGATAGGGCGTGCGCGTGTGGTTGGGTCGCGGTATTCCGTCCATCGGCCCCATATTGTGCTGATAGGCCAATCCCCCATGCACCGGATGGTTTCCCCCGTAAATCTGGGTCCCGAAATCCGGGTCCATTTCCCGCATAACCTCGTCCATCATCGTGTCCAGAAAGATGGCCGCAGAGATCCAGCCTAGGTGGGCCTTGTGCCGTTCTTCCTCAGTCGAGGTGGCCTGGCCTGCCTGATAGATGGGCAACATGAGCCCGAAAGCCGGGCGTTCACGACCGCTGTCCTTGAAGTAGATGGGCGCCGTGATGGCGCTCATGCCTGAGTCACGGGATCGCTCCGCCGCCCCGAGCTGCTCGGGATCCAAGGCGATGTCGTAACCCACGGCGTGAGGATTCAAGGCGGCGGGCTCCGAATAGCGGATCAGGCATTTATCCTTGGCTCCGGGTTCCTCCGCGCGCTCGATGAAGGCCAACCCCTTCACCGCCGGGTAGCGATGGGGAAGATCCAGTTCGTCCACGAATCGCTTCCACGAGGCTGCACCCAGTTGGTCCCGCACCTCGAAGAGCCCACGTCCGCCGCGCAGCAGGCCCTCATAAGCGAAGAGATGTTCCTGCATGGAAAGGTAGGTTCGCTGAACCTGCCTTTCCACCCGGGCCTGAATGCGGTCGCTGGCCTGGCGCTGACCCAAATAGGAGATGACCGCAGTCAGGCCCAGACCGACCAGCAGAATCATGAATGCCGCCAGCGCCGGATGGGCACGCACCTTTTCAGGAGACTTGGAAAACCAGGGCAGGCGCACGGCCACCACCAATGGGAATGCACGAAGCGTAGCGGATCAACGGCGGCAATGCCATCCTAGGTCCTCATCGGAATGGAGTACCGCTTGGATTCGCAGGAAGCCTTGGATGATTTCTTGATCGCGGGTCGCGCATCTCTGCGACACCCGGCTGACCGTAAGCGACTGGAGCGTCTCCTCACGCGCTGGGTGGCCGCGTGGCAAAGCAAGGAGCGCGTGTTAGATCTCACCCATTCCAGCAACGGAAGTTTCCTGCACTTCAATCAATTCATCGCGGGGCACTGGTGTCAGGTTTGCTATTTTCACGCCTCGCCTAAACATGGCGTCAGTATGCGGGGGCCCGACGCGGATCGCGTTCGCAAATCCCACAAATTTCGGCGCAACAAAATGGAAACCGGCCAACTGGACGCTCTTTTTGCAGCCTGGTCGGCCCATCCAGAATCCCATCCGGCAGGCATCGCCGTGGAGTTTTATCTTCAGGAAACCTCGGATGAGGTGTGGGAATCCTGTTTGAAATCGGCGCTGGAATTATTGAAATGAGCCGCGCAGAATTGCGCCCCTTCGGGGTTGCCACGGCCCACACCGCTGCGGTCATCCGGTGTGTTCCCGATGAAGAAGTAAGGGCTTGGGATGTGCGCGCCTTGCCCGTATTGCGAACGCTGCGCGAACAGCTCACGCACCTCGCCCTGGTCCGCGAAAGCATCGTAATGACCCTTACCCAGCGGGATCCCAAATCGCTAAAGGTCATCTACGACGCCGAGCCTTGGTCCGGCGGCGGCGGCACAGCTCAATTGATCCAGGCCTGGGAAGAGCACACCCGACGTTGCCAGCTCATGCTTGCGGACCTAAACACCGCCAACCTTTCCAAGCCCTTCCAGACCGAATTTGGCAACGTTTCGACACCGGAAAATTACCTGCGGCTGATGTTGCTCGAAGAAACCCACCATCGCGCCCAAATGATCCTGCTTCTCCGCATGTACCAGCTCGATCCCCCGGAATTCCCAGGGAGAGCTTGGGGAGAGCTGAATCTATAACGATTCAGGCCTCGGCCATCTGGCTTCGTTATTGGGAGTGCTTCCTATATCGATCCAAAATCAACAACGATGCCTGATGACCGAGGCCTGACCCCTTTTTTCAGCCCCCGATGTGAAACATCTCCACGCGATTCGCGGGCGGCGTGTCGGCGCTTCGTAGCTCTGAATAGCGGTCCTCCCGCCGCCGCCAGGCACTTGCAATAAGGGTCTTCAGATCGGCGTCACTGGCGCCATTGCGAAGGCTTGTTTTCAGGTCCAGGCCGCTCGTGCCAAACAGGCAGGTGTAGAGCTTGCCCTCTGCGGAAATGCGTGCACGGTCGCAGCCACCGCAAAAGGGTTGGGTGACCGAAGCAATGACGCCGAATTCGCCGCCGGCATCCGAATAACGCCAACGCTCGGCAACGCGACCGTTTGCATTTTCGGCAATGGGCGCAGCGGCCCATCGCGTGGAGATCCTCGCCAGCACTTCCTTTGCGGGCACGACGGCATTCAGCTTCCAACCATTCTTGGTGCCCACGTCCATGAATTCGATGAAGCGCAATATATGACCTCCCTCACGGGCGAACGCCGCGAGATCCAAAATTTCGTCGTCGTTTACGCCGCGCTGCAAAACGCAGTTGAGCTTGATGG
>JAYVXV010000341.1:0-10303 GCA_043784905.1 Holophagaceae bacterium
CCCCATCTTCCAGGGCTGAAATTCCCGGATTGCACCACCCTTTGTTGCCTACTTTAGCGAGTCCATCAATGATTTGATCCTCGGCTTGGGTTGTTGAACCTGAAAGTCCAACACTTAGATTCTTCTCTTTAGCTTTAGTACTCAGCTTTAAGCTCTTCAGGTCCTTTTTTAGGATTTCCATGAAGCTCGCAGCTGATCCCGTATCACAAAGCATTCCCATTTTTTTACCTGGGAACTCCACATTCAGGAGCGGTAATCCGCTGCGCGACCAATGAAGAGGCGCCAGATTAAGCCCTTCTTCTGGGCTGGCTCCCCATTCAACCTTGCCTGCCTGAAAGTCCAATTCGAACTGCAGACCTCGGAGAACATTCATTCCAAGAACGCCGTCAAAAGCACCATCCTCAAAGCTACCTAACGTGCTGGTCAGGTCCATTTTAATGGCCTTCACCCGGGTGAGATGCGTCGTACCAAAGGCGAGTCCGCGAATCTCAATCAGCCGAACATCCACGGTTTCCCCGATTGCGCCATGGACTCGACCCTCACCCTTGACATCAATGGCGAACATCCCGGCCAAACGCTGATCAAGCATCGTAATGTTGGACCCCGTGTCGAGAACGAAGCGCGCATCGTGATTCTTCCCCTCAGAATCGGTTAATTGGACCCGAAGCATCGGAAGCCCCATCGATCCCGATTGAAGCGGTTCTTTCAGCGAAGTTTGAGATGCCTGAACCGAAAGGAAAGAGAGAAGTATTAGGCAAGGAAGGAATTTCAAAGGCAACATCCTTAAAACATCTCGATATCCATTAATATTTTAAGAGCACAAAATGGGCCGCTCTTGAGCGGCCCATGCGGCTTGAGCTTTATGCCTATTGGGTTTGAGTGTATGGGCCACCATGGGGCGTCCAAGTGGTGGTGAGATTGCTCCAAGGAACCATCGCATTTGATGCGAAGTTAAGGGTCAGGTTGGTGCTTCCAGGGGTATCAATCGATTGCTGAGCGGCGGGTAGCATGGCTCCCCCAGTACCACCGTTATTAGAAGTAATAGGAAGAGCGAGGCTCATGGACGCACCGGGATAGTCTTGCAAAGCACTTTGGACATCTTGAACAATTCCGGGTGCATCAAGGATGTACGTTCCAGCGGGAAAAGCGCTGTTAGTTACAATGGTGGTTGTATAAGTTTGCGAAAATCCAGCGATTGTAACAGTAACTGGGAATTGGGACCCAGCTATCAGCTGCATTGGTGTGGTCGTAGATGTTCCATCGCTAGAATTGGTCGAAACAAGGCTCGCCATCAGAAGAATGCGGTTATAGGGGTAACCTTGCACTCTAATTGAGTAGTTTGGCGTCGGAGTTCCGGGAGCTAAAAACCTGAATTTAACGTGGAGATGAGCATCATAATCAACATGCCCATGGTTAGAGCCACTAATCGTCGCATCCCCACCAGTCTCAGAGTCACAAGCAGTGCAAATGCCTAAAAGGCCTATAATGGCAAGTGTGCTTAAACCATGGGTAAGCTTCTTCGCGAGAATCATAAATCTCCTTCTTTGGGTAAATTGAGAGGGTTTTGATAATCGCAGCGCGTATGATTTTTACTGCGATCATCTGTTGAACTTTCTGTATTTGGGGATCCTACAACCTCCACACAAGGGTTGTCAACAATTATGATACCATACCCCCTACTGATGAAGTTGCACGGTAGCAAGATTGACCTCCGCGGTTCCGGAATGGACACTTGGCGTGATAATTTTTTGGGTAGCAGTTTCCCTTCTGTCGCTGATTCCCCGAGGGGCCCAAGGTGCGCCCCTACCGGCTTCTGGGTTGTCCATGGAGATTCCTGAGCTGGCTCTAGATGGGCCCCTTTGGAGACCCTGGGAAGGACGGCAAGGACCACATTCCGGCGAGAAATCCAGGGTGCCTTCGGCCACAGTGGAAGTGGTCGAATCCATCGAGCAAGAGCATCAGAAGCGGTTGCTGGAGTTCCAAGCCCGCATGGCACCACTGCTGAAGACAGCCTTCGATCTGGGACAAGGGACCAGTACCAGTATCCAGATGCTCTCGGAGTTTATGGCCATGGATCCGGCCTACCCACATCCACCCACCGTCCCTTCGGTCTTTTACAATAATTTCAAGCCGCTAGAAGAGAACCCGGCATTCAAGGAGATGAGGCGCTGAGCCGTACTTAAGCCGTAACACGGTCTTCGGGTGTGATTGTCACGGGTTTCTCCTTGTGTGATTCCAAACGGCATCATCCCTGATGCCCGCAATGGCGAAACCCACCTTTTTTCATCCACCCCGGGGCCTAAAGCCCCAAAGTATGATGGCTACTGGACACCTCCCCCATGATCGCAATTGCACAAACGTTCATTTGTGCAATTGCAATCTACCCAACGTGACGTAAAGGCTTGTGCGTTGCAAAAACGTATTGCTAAATTATACTGAATGGCAATAGGGATTTGCAATCATGCGCCTCGGCTACGCTCGTGTTTCCACCCAGGATCAGGACAATACCGCCCAGATCGGCGCGCTTGAGTCAGCTGGGTGCGAACGGGTATTCCAAGAAAAGGCCTCCGGTGGACGTTGGGATCGCCCAGAGCTGCATCGCCTACTCGGGCAATTGCGAAAAGGCGATGTGGTAGTGGTCTGGAAACTGGATCGTCTTTCACGATCCCTGAAAGATCTACTGCTGACGCTCGAAAAAATTGAAGGGGCCGGCGTCGACTTTCAAAGTCTGACCGAAGCGATTGATACTTCCACTCCGGCCGGGCGCATGATGATGCAGATCGTCGGTTCGTTCGCCGAGTTTGAACGTGCCATGCTGCGCGAGCGCACGAAGAATGGTCTTGATGCCGCCCGACAAGAAGGTCGGATTGGAGGCCGCCGCCCCAAACTAACGTCACAACAACAAAAAGAAATCATTGCACTGGTCACGTCTGGCCAGAAAACCGGCGCGGACGCGGCCAGGTTGTTTCGAGTACATCCCTCAACTGTCGTGCGCTTGTTAGCTAAGAGTCGTCAGATTCAGGATTAGCTCGCCAATCACCAATCACTGTGATCCCTGAGAACGCCTTACACGTTTTTTAAATTTCTCGTTTGTGGGAGTCCTGCCCATGCCGCGACGTGACTTACTTTCCCCTGTGCAACAGACCGCGCTCCTGGCCCTTCCCGAGGATGAGGGAGAGTTCATCCGGCGGTTCACCCTCTCGACCCGGGACTTGGCCTTCATCCGGCAACGGCGCGGAGATTCCAACCGGCTTGGCTTTGCCGTCCATCTCAGCCACCTCCGTTTCCCGGGGCATATCCTTGGTGCCGAAGAAAGCCCGGACCCGCGCTTGACTCGCTTCGTTGCCAGCCAGCTCGGTCTCGATTCCGAGGTGTGGTCCGACTACGCTCAGCGGGACGAGACGCGACGGGAGCACCTTCAGCTCATCATCGACGCCTACGGCTATCGTGCATTTTCTGCGGCCCAGTATCGGGAGCTGGCAGTCTGGCTGCTTCCGCTTGCTTTGCAGAGCGACCAGGGCATGGTGCTGGCCCAAGCCGTTCTGGAAGAACTCCGGATCCGGAAGATCATCGTCCCTCCGATTCCGGTGGTCGAACGCCTGTGCGCCGAGACATCCACGCGTGCCCAGCGCCAGATCTACCGGGCGCTCACGGAGCCGCTTTCCGCCTCCCAGCGGAAAAAGCTGGACGCTTTGTTCCACCTCCAGGAAGACGGGCCCTTCAGCGTCCTGGCTTGGTTGCGCCAGCCGGTGGCTGCGACGGGGCCACGTCACCTCATGGACCTGGTTCAGCGCCTGCGCCACATTCGGGGCATCGGCCTCCCCCCAGAACTCGCAGGCGCAGTCCACCAGAACCGCTTGCTGAAGCTGGCTCGAACAGCGGATCAGGCCACGGGCCAGCACCTCCGGCGCCTCGACGAGGATCAGAGGCACGCCTTTTTAGTGGCGTTGATTCTGGAGACCCGCGCCACTCTGACAGACGAATGTCTTGCCATGCACGACCGCATCATGGGGGCACTCTTCGCTCGGGCGAAGCGTCACCACATGGAAGCCTTCGCTGAATCCGCCGAAAGCGTGAATGAGAAGGTCCGACTCTACGCCAAGGTTGGCCAAGCCATATTGGAGGCTCGGCAAAAAGGAAATGACCCCTTCGCGGCAATTGAATCAGTCATGTCTTGGGAGGCCTTCGAGGCCACCGTGATAGAAGCCGGAAGCATGGCCAGACCTTCAGGAGATGACTCCCTCGGTTTGATTGGATCCTCGTATTCCCAGATCCGACGCTATGCTCCTGCGCTCCTGGAGACCTTGGAGTTCAAAGCCGCACCCGTCGCAGAGGGACTGCTTGAGGCGATCCATCTCATCCGGCGGTTGGATGCGACGGAATCCCGCGAAATTCCCGAGGACGCCCCCACAGGCTTCATCCGAAAGCGTTGGAAACCTCTCGTCTATGGTGAAGGCGGCATTGAGCGCCGCTTCTACGAATTGTGCGTTCTCTCCGAGATGAAAAACGCCCTCCGTTCTGGAGATCTCTGGGTCTCCGGAAGCCGCCAGTTCAAGGACTTCGAGGAGTACCTGCTTTCCCCACGCGCTTTCGGTGAACTGAAGATCAAAGGGCTTCCTCTGCCTGTGGAACCGGATGGAGAGCGCTACCTGAAGTCGCGCCTGAACCAGCTCCGCGAAGAACTATTCCAGGTCAATGCCCTGGCTGAGCAAGGCAACCTGCCGGATGCCTCCATCACGAACGGGACTCTAAAGGTGACGCCCCTGACCAACTTGGTTCCGGACGAAGCGACGGCGGCCATGCGTAAGGTCTACGACCTGATGCCGCACATCCGGATCACGGAACTGCTGCTGGAAGTGGACCGCTGGACGGGCTTCTCCCGTCACTTCACCCACCTCAAGAGCGGCGAGCCTCCTTCGGATCCAAGGTTGCTGCTTACGGCGGTTCTAGCCGATGGCATCAACCTCGGTTTGTCGAAGATGGCCGAAGCCTGCCCGGACGCGAGCTACGCGAAACTCTCCTGGCTGGCCGCGTGGCACATTCGGGATGAAACCTACACCAAGGCTCTGGCCGAGTTGGTCAACGCCCAACATAAGCAACCCCTTTCTAAAGTCTGGGGCGAGGGCAACACATCCTCTTCGGACGGCCAACGATACCGTGCTGGAGGCCGTGGAGAACCCTCCGCGCAGGTCAACCTAAAGTACGGGACGGATCCCTCAGTAATGATCTACACCCACATCTCGGACCGCTACGCGCCCTTCCACAGCCGGGTCATCAATGCCACGGCCAGGGACGCCCCCTATGTCCTGGATGGCCTGCTCTATCACGAGACGGACCTCCGTATCGAAGAGCATTACACGGACACTGCGGGCTTCACCGATCACGTCTTTGGGCTGTGCCATCTTCTTGGTTTCCGGTTCGCGCCTCGCATCCGCGATCTGGCCGATAAGAAGCTATACCTCCCAGATCGGGAGGGCGATTACCCAGCCCTGGCCAGTCTGGTCGGTGAGACGCTCCAAACGGCGCACCTCGAAGCCCAATGGGATGAAGTCCTCCGGCTTGCGTCCTCTATCAGGCAAGGGACCGTCACGGCCTCGCTCATGCTGCGAAAGCTGGGGAGCTATCCCCGTCAGAATGGCTTGGCGGTGGCCCTTCGGGAAGTGGGGCGGATCGAGCGGACCTTGTACGTCCTCCAATGGCTCCAGGACCCCGAGCTGCGCCGTCGGGTTCAAGTGGGACTGAACAAAGGCGAGGCGCGGAACGCCTTGGCCCGTGCAGTGTTCTTCAACCGTCTGGGCGAAATGCGAGATCGGGGTTTCGAGAACCAGAACCACCGAGCCAGCGGCCTCAACCTCGTGGTGGCCGCCATTATCCTCTGGAACACCGTCTACCTGGAGCGAGCCCTGGAGGTGCTACGGAAACGCGGCGAACCCATCCGGGAGGATCTCGTCCCGCACCTATCCCCACTGGGGTGGGAGCACCTCAATCTCACAGGCGACTATGTTTGGAGCCTCAACCGGCATGTCGCCCAAGGCCGATTCAGACCCCTACGGAATCCTTAACGTACATAAATTTCCGTTTGGTGACGTGACCCCTAGAGCGGACCCGCCTGGTTCGCCTGGATCTTGACCATCTTCTGGACATCAGTCGCATCGAAGGATGCGTGCAGCGCACCTGCGGAGGAGACTGTCTGGTCAAAGGCCGCGCGATCGAACAGGCCCCTGAATTTTCCCGGGCCCCCCCGGATGTGGAGGGGTTTCCGTTCCCAGTACTCCTCCAAGAAGGCCTCGGGGGAAATCGGGGCCAGCAAAGAGGCTAGGTCCGGCCAGACCCTTGGGAACGCAGCATTCTGCGGGGAGGAGAGTGGGACTTCGGGGGAGGTGGACATGGCGCCCCTTATGGAACGGTGGAACCCGGGATCCACCCCAGGGACCCCAGTTCGCGGGTCAGCGGTCAGGCAAGGCCTTGATGGCCCTGACCACTGCAGGAGCAACAGTGTCCGCGATGGCCTTCCCGGGCTGAGTCCCGTAGCGCTGCCTTTGGCCGATGGCGACGGAGAACCGGTCCCAAGAAGCGGCGAACACCTTCCACGCGGGCCCGTGCAAGCGCATTATAGCCACGGCGGCGAGCTCATTGGCGAGGAGCAGGTCCGAGGGCCCTTCGGCACAGACCAGTAGGAGCTCTGCGGCACGATGGTAATCAAGTGGAAAGAAGAATGCGTCCGCCTGGTACATGCGGAGTAGTTCCCCTCGCAGATGGGCTCGCCCTTCGGCATCCAACACCTCGGTCCCAAGGCCGTCCAATTTTCTGCAGGCTGGGCTCTCCATGGGGCTCGTGATCCATTCCGGGCCCTTGGCGTCCGGCCTCATCCTGGACTGGAGCCTTGGCATGACTAGGGACATGGACTCGCCGGACTCGATGCCCTTCAGCCCCTTCGTTCTGGCGAAAGCCAGGGGCGGCTGGAACATGTCCAGCCTCAGAGCATCCGTTACAGCGTTGCTTCCCGACTCCTCGACAGGTAAGAGGGAGCCGTCTGAGAAGGAACTACCGAAGCGTTGATGCTGCCCGATGCGGACCAGATAGCGATCCTCCGCGAGGGCCGGCATCCCGTTGTAGGTGGCTTTTCTGAAACAGGCTAGGAGGGCCAACTCCCGTGCCATCAGCTGGTTCTCAGGAACAGCTCCATGCTGCAGGACGAGGGCTGCAGCGTCGTAGCTATGGGCGTCCGCGAAGGCATCCTTTTTTAGGAGGGCCATGGTTCGCTTGATTCGGGCAAGGTCGTGCTCGACTAGGGCCTTGATGGAAGCAGTATCTGGCGGAGAGGAGTTACGGTCCGACTGGTCGCTAGCCCGGATCTCAGCCATCTCCTTGTCAGCCGTCGTTTGGCCATGAACAGGGCCACCGAGAAGGCAGACTAACATGGGGAGTAGAGTCAACAATCGCACGATGAGAGTCCTTTCAATGAACCGCACCCAGTTGTTTAGACTAGAGATTAGCATTACGCGGCCCACTGGGAGGCCGGACTATCCTCGCTGTGCGGGAGAGCGGCGCGCACAAAGGAAAGAATGCCTGTTCGCCCGGTACATCGAGATGCCGGAGACCGGTCAACTCTTCAAAACAGCGACCAAGCGCAAGCAGAAACCATCAAGGAAAAACTGAAGGCCTCTAATGCGATTCGAGAAACCACAAGAAACTAATCCACATAGGTGCGATTTAGCCCGACCGTTCGGATGCCCTTAACGGCGCTCGGGTCGGTCCCCACCTGGGCACCTGCGTTTGGTCCGATTGAAACGATTCTAGGCCTATCCCAGGCCCATGGTGCTGGGTTTTGAAGCGGGGAGGATAAGCCTGTCTTGCCTTCCTCTGTCCAAACCCTCCCCATTCCTTCATAGCGGATAGCACAAGTGAGACGGGACGGGACGCAAGGGGGAGGCTCCGGGGAAATCTCGGAGGGTCCGCGCCGGGTGCTTTTCCCGGCGTGGAGACCGCGATTTTCTTGGAGGTCCCTTGTGGCATGGCACGGCGATTTGATATTTGTCCGCGAAGGAAAGGGGGGATAAGCCGAAACGAAGGGTTCGAAGCGATCTCTGGCGTTCAAGGTTGAATCGGCCCGCCCTTTTGCGGGCCATCCATCGAGAAATTCGAACCCCATAGGCCGTAGGCCGGAGGGGTGAGCTCCTTTTTTATCTTCTTGGAGTGGGAAATCCGCAAGGTTTGGGACGCTCATCATGAAAAAGCATCTTGATGAATCATCTTGTAAAACATCTTGTTCTTTATGTGTGCCGGGAAGTGCAGTCCTCCGTGCCGGGAAGTGCAGTGGAAAACCCATGTTTCCCACCGCCCTTTGTGGATTCCTGGCCCCCTCCAGGGTGTGCCGGGAAGTGCAGTGGCGCGGTAGGATTTGGCGTTTCTGTGTAAGTGTTGAATATAAAACTGATGTACTCATTTTGTGCCGGGAAGTGCAGTCCTGTCATTCCGCCACGGCAAGCCGCTTCAGGTCCCCACCCCTGCCGATCAACTGGACGCCGTGTTTGGGGGGCCCAATCCAAAGCCCCTTCTCCCTCACATCGGCCTGAAGCTCCGGCCAAATAACCCGCAAAGCCAGGATGGCCTCCTTGAACCGGGTTTTGATCCGGCGTGTGGTCTGGTCCTGCTGCCATAGCTGCTCTCGCACCTCGTCCCAGGGGATCACGGTCTGGGTCTTGGCCCCAAAGGATCTCCACGCCAGGAAGAGCCAGTAGTCCTGCATCTGGGACTGCTTCCGGGTCCTCCGAAGGATCTCTTTCGGGAAGGGGACGGCGGAATCCATCAGGGTGGCCACCAGGTTCTTGCTGAAGAGCACCCCAAAGCTCAGCCCATCTCCCTCCAGTTCCAGCCGCTGCTGGCCCTGCCTCTCGGCCTGAAAATCCATCGCAGTGGGCAGGTTGGCGCTCTCGATCAAGGGGATGTTGGCCAGGGTTTCTCGCTCGGGTCCTTCGATACGAAGGCCGATGCTGAGCCCAGCCAAGCGGCGGTACCGTGCCCGGAGGTCCGCGTAGTTCTTTCCGGAATTGACCGCCAAGCCCATGTCCTTGAGGTAATCCGAAGCCTTGCCCCACCGGACGAAGCGGGCCTTCTCCAGGCTGTCCGCGTCGCTGCCGCTCTCCTCCTTCGCCTGGCGGATCTGACGTGCGATCTGGTCCAGAAGCCAATGAAGCAAGGTGCGGTCGGACCCATAGGGGAGGTCGATCCCAGGGATGGCCGCGTTGAGCTGGAGGTGAACCCTCCGACCGTCGCCCAGCCGGGCCGACTTCGCCACCTGGCGCTCCTTCACTGGCCCGTAGGGAAGGGACATGGCCACCAAATAGCGGCTGATGTAAACCAGCTTCCGCCATTCGTCGGCCTCCTCCTGCCGTTTTCCCCGGAGGGAGACCAGCAGGGAGGCCTTCTTCGCGGCCGCCTTCATGCTCTCCTTCGTCCGATCTCGATCCCTGGGCTCTACGGCGGTCGCCTCGGCCGCCTTGCCCTCCTCCCGGTAGCTGTCGGGCAGGTAGGCGTTTTCGCCGTGGTCTTCCTCCCACTGCTGGACCCAGGCGGTCTCTTCAGGGGTGCAGTCCCCCTGTGAAACCCGTTTGAGAAAGTCCAGAAAGGTTTCCGTGTGTCTCTCGTCGATCTCGTCGTGAGGATGCGCTAGCTTCTTACTTGCCATGGGTCTCCCTGTCAGGTCCGTGGTCGTGCTCCTGGGTGTGCCACCACCGCAGGGGCCTTTTTATTCGGCCTCAGCCTACCGCTTCCGGTGGGTTGAGGCCTCCAGAATCAGGGCCTCGATGGTGGGTCCTATCTTCCGTTCGGAAGGCCGGAGGCTCTTGTCTTGCATCCGGGCCAGAAGGTCACGCTCCACGATCTCCAGGGCCTTCGGGCTAAGGGTGATCGTGACTTGCTCCCGGTCGCTCCTGGGACGCCCGCGCCTGGGTTCCTCCCCTACCTCCTGCTTTCCGGGTTTGGGCTCGCTCTTGGCCTTCGACGTGCGGGTTTCATGGCGCTTTTCGGCCTCCGCTTCACCCATCGCAAGGGCACCAAGAACACCTTCAACATTGGGTCTTTTTGCGTTTGACATGGTTTCTCCATTTAGTAATTTTGAACCTATGAAATTATATCATTTCATAATTTTGATCTTCCTTATGTTTTCCAGGACCGTTCTCATTTCGTTGGCCACAGCCCCCCCGGCTTGAAGCAGGGTCCTCCCCTCTGGATAGGCGTTCTCAACAGCGGTCCGGTGGTCCAATCTGCCCAAGTAGTGGAAGGCCCCTTTTGCGGCTTCTTT
>JAYVXV010000342.1:0-10292 GCA_043784905.1 Holophagaceae bacterium
CACTGGACCGTCAGGTTCCTTAGCTCAGTTGGTTAGAGCAGCTGACTCTTAATCAGCGGGTCCAGGGTTCGAGTCCCTGAGGAACCACCACCACCCCAAGCCCCTAGGGGCGCGGGTTTTGAAAACCTCGGCAGCCTTCGTTTTCTGCAAAAAATAAATCTGCCGAGGGAGCCCCGGAAGGCCGTCTTCCGGGGCTCATTCTTTTTATGTTCGCTTTTGTTTCCCCTTGCCGTTTTTTTTCGTATGCCAGATGCTTGGGGTTCAGCAGTTCCTCTTCCTCGTTTTTTCGCCCTAGGCCCCGATTTTTCGGGGTCTTTGTATGTCAGCCCGCCGACTTGCTCATTTTTTCAGCACAGTGGCGAGCTGCTGTTTTTCGAGCGTGGACATAGATCCCCGTGGTGGCAATGCTTGCGTGTCCCATGACTTCTTGGACTTCGCGAATATCAATGTCGAAGTCGTTCACCGCATAGGTGCCGAAGGCGTGGCGAAGATCATGGAGCCGGAGTCGAGCCAGTCCGGCCATTTTCACGAGGCGCTTGAAACCCTTGGTGAACGTGGTTTCGTTCAGGATTGTGCCTGTCCACGTCAAGAATGGGCCGGGGGTTTTCGGCCCCACTTGGCGAGCCTTCAGAATTTCGCAGGCGCGTGGCGTGAGCGGAAAGGCGCGGCCCCGCCCGCTTTTCGGTTTCCATTCTTGGGTTGCCCGGACATAGCCGACTTCCTCATTGACGTTCAGGTCCGCCCATCGCAGGGCCAACAACTCGCCACGGCGAAGGCCCGTGAGGAGTAGCAATTCAAACGCATCGCGAAGGATGGGTTTTTTGACGCTGGCAATGAGCAAGAGCAGATGTTCCCGCGTGGGCAATTCGGGCGGGCGGGATTTCACGCTTTTGACCGCCGCACGTGACAGGGGACAAGGCCCAACGCGGCCTTCCTTTTCGCACCATCGGGCGACGGCGCGAATGATGACGCCACGGCGGGCGCGGGACGCGGGGCTTTCCCCGGTCTGGGCCCGTTCGGCGAGAAAATCCGTCAAGTGATACGGCTGGATGCTAGCCAGTGAACGCATGGAATGGTCATGGACGAAGACCATGAACTTGAAGAGCGTTCCGCGCTGGAAGCGGAGCCAACAGGCCCCGTTCTGTTTTTCGGTTTCGCAATGGAGCAGGTAGGCCCTCACCGCTTCGGCGTAAGAAATTCGCATGGCGTTCTCCGGTCCCATCAAAGGTGGATCGCGCTGCGAGGCTTTCGAGCATAGGCATTCGACCCGCCAGTGCAAGGGGTGGGCAGACTCTCGGCGTGTCGAAGGGTTGACGGGTTAGGGGAGCATTAGGGAATAAGCGCGCCAAGGCAGACTTAATGCGCTTGTTTTTCCAAAAGGGAACGAATTCCCATGCTTTTAATGTGAGATAGGGATAGGCTCACCAGCGAACCCCTGTATTCCTGGAGGAATAATGCACAAGTCCTTTCGTCTTTCTGTCGTTCTAGGCTTGATATTGGTTTTCGTGGGATGCGTTGCAGTGCAAGTGACACCCCTCGGAAATGGCATCATTCGCCCGCCCGTTCAGCCCAGCCAGATCGCCATTTATCGCACCGCCGCGCAAGTTCCAGGCAAATATGAGGAAGTCGCCTTGCTGACGGCTGAAGGGGACTATGCAGGGACCACAGAAGGGCAGATGTACGAGAAAATGAGGGCTGCCGCCGCAAAGCAGGGGGCGAACGGAATCATCTTGGATTCCGTGTCAGAGCCCAGCACTGGCGCAAAGGTCGCGTCGTTTTTTCTCTTCACGAACGCAGATCGCAAGGGGAAGGCGATTGCGATTTATGTGCTTCCAGCGGACGTGAAGAAATAGGTCAGAAACCCCGATAAACGTCCTGGCGAGGCCCAACCTTGAACACGCGGACAAGCAGGAGATCCTTTTCCACTGTGTAGAGAATCCGATATTCCCCAACACGCACACGAAAAGCCCCAGGATGCCCTTTCAGGCTTTTCGTTCCAGGCGGGTAGGGGTCAAAACGAAGGTCATCAAGGGCTTTAAAGATGCGCCGCTGCGTTTGTTTCCCCAAGGCATGAATCGCCTTCGCGGCCACCCTATCAACCTTGACCCGGTATTCATTCACAAACCAAGCTCGCGTTTCAGGTCAGCCAGGTCTACAAAGTCATTGCGGCGCATGGCCGCTTTTATGTCTCGAAGGTCTTTCTCATCTTCGGTCAAGGCGGGGTTCGCTTTCTGCCTGGTGCGCCGCGGGCGAGAGATGGAGGCGAACCCTTGCGCGGTCCTGCGCTGATGGGCGGGACGTGGGTTTTGGCTAATCATGTTTCATCCTCTTCGAGACGTTGGATCACGATCGCTTCATCTTCTTCGTCCCAAAAAACCTCCACCTGGAGCCAATCCGCAACGATTTCCTGCGGAATAAACACCGTCATCCCCTTCGGGGTCCATTTGACGGTTCCACCTAGTGAATCGAATAAAGGTAATGACTTCTTCGCATCCATGAGTGAACCTCTGTCCCGTCAAGCCTACCAGCGGAATCCCACCTTGGCGAAGGTGACGCCGCCGACGTTCCCGGCGCCGACCACCATCGGCCCAAAGGCGCGCTCGACTTCAGCGCCATAACGAAGCCCGCCGGTTGGCGACGGGCTTATCAGGCCTGAGACGGTCCACTTAGGGATGACTGGACAGGGCGGAATGGGGATCGGGATTTCTGCATCTGTAGTGACGGCCCGGACGTTTATGGGCGTTCCGCTTGGGCTTTCGGCCCATACCACGTCACGGACAATCAGCTTGTTTTTGTCGAAATTGGCGAATAGTGAGTCATGGATCACCGGGGCGTTGGGCAGGTCTGGCAGGTCCACGCGCACCGATCGTGCAAGGGTTCCAAAGCCTTTGGGGACCGGCACCGGGGGAGGATCGGGCGCGCCCGGCCGCATGGGTGCGATGACCACTTGTTGCGGGTGGTCTTTCGGCCCAATCGCCAGGCCGGGGCTTTCCTTCCCGGTGCCGGTTTGAATCGCCCTGGGCACCGGGTTTCGGCGGAGGCCCAAACGGTATCCCAGTGTTAGCCCCAGGGCGAAGTTAAGGCCTACCCCAGTGAGGATCAGCGCCCAGCGCTGCCACCACCCGGCATAAGCCGATTTCAGATCATCTAGGGTGCTCATGGGGCCGCGCCTGCATCCGGAGGCTTATCGGCCCCGTCCTGGCCCGGCGCGGCCTGGTCTTTGGTTTCTGCGAAGCGGGATACGGCATAGGCGCCCGCGCTGCCACCAGTCAAGAACTGCAGAACGCCGGCCACCTGTTGATTCAGGCCGCGCTTCCAGACTTCATAGCTACAGAAAAGGAGTGTGGCGGCCACTGCCAGCGCATAAACGGCGCGCTTGGCGGAAGGGGTTCCGTCTTTCTCTCTCAGGACGCCGCGCAGCCATTCGAGCATGGTTAATGAACCGTCTCAGACTTCGCCGCCTGCACCAATGCCCACACTTCCGCGTGAATGCCGTATAGGTTGCCCGCCTGGTGCATGGCCTCCAGTTCGCCATCGTAGGAATCCATCATTTCGGCGAAGGCTTCCGCCTGGCGAGGATCCAGGATGGTGAAGGCTTCAAACCGCAATTTGTTCACCCAAGCGTCTTGGGGAACGTCAAAGCAGCCGAGGGCGGCGGGATTGGTAGACGGTGGGAACTCCACGCCTAAATAATTCGCCGAATCCGCGCCGTCTTTCTTGATCCACATGGGGCCTCCAGAGAAATGGGATACACCAAAGGCCGAAGGTTATTCCGCTATAGCCCCGGCGCGTGTCCGGCCCTGTCCGGCGCTGTCCGGTTTTCTACTGAAGGAAGATGTCGTAGCAGTCGAAAGTATTTCCAAACCCACTGGTGATTCTGACTTGGAGCTGCGTGAGGTCCACCGCTACCAGCGCCACGACGTCATAGGCGGGGACTGCGCGGGCTACTGCCAGGTTGAAAATCGAGATCCAACCCGCGCCTCCATTCACGCTGTATTCAAGCCGGTTGCTTGCCCCGCCTGCCCAAGTGAAGGCGGATTTCACATTCAAATTGCCAGAGACGACGCCGCCCACAAACGTCAGATAGAACACCTGCCGGGTGATGCTTGGTGTGTTTATATGCGCGAAGGTGTTGGGGTCCGTGTCGTAAGCAAACGTCGTGTTTGTGGCGACCGCGAAAGGATCAGAAAAGGCCGTGGGGCGGAAGAGTGGCGCGCCTGCGGCCGCACTGTTCCAGAGTCCACCGGGATGCCAGATCACGGAGCCCACAGGCCATAAGGTCATCAGCTTCGCCCGTGAACTTCAAGCGTGATGGAACCGCCCGCGCCGTCGGTCGTGAAGTAGAGGCCCGAGCGGATCGCCAGGCCGTTGCGAACCTCACCTTGGAGCACGTCTATGGCTTGTTCCGCAGGCCCGCCGAATTTCAGTTTCTTGGTGCCCACGCCCGAGGCCAGAACCACGGTCACCGCCGTGATGGTGTTGATCTTGTTGGTGAAGCCAGTGTTCACGTCCACTGGAGAATCCGTCAGCACGCCCGCCGTGGAAATCACCACGCGGCGAACCAGCGCCGCCGCTTGAACCAGTTCGAAAGGTTGCCCATTCGCGTCTACTAGAACCGTTGTCGCCATGTTAATTCCCGTAATTCGTTGGTGACCATTGCCGATTCCCATAGGCCGCGCCTGAGGGAGTGGTTTTCAAGTCCGCAAGTGAACGAAGGGTGCCCGAAGCGCTGTTGTGAACGGTGCAATTCCACAGAATCGCCAGATAGCCGCGAAGGCCTTCGAGCGTGATTCGTCCGACCGAAGGATTGGCGAGCGATCCAGCGGGAATGTAGAGCTCACGCGTTGCCGGGGGAACTGGCGCGGAATAGCGGAAGAAGGCGGCGGCATCTATGCCTATATCCGTCTCAATGAATCGCAGGGTTCCCGCCGCGCCTGTATTGATCCATTCGACTCCAATTGGACCCGAAGGCAGGGGGAAATAGGCCCCATCGCCCGGAGCGGGGACATTGCTTCTTCCTGCTCCGAATGCGTAGAAATCCATATTCAGCGTTTCGGTTTGGAATTGCTTCAACTGGCCCAGGAACACGCCGGTGTTATCGCTCCCCGCATAGACGATGCTAAGAGGTAGGGGATTTTGATTAGCCATTGGCGCCCTCCATTCGTGAGACGGCGATGATGAGCCCGCGGGTGGCTGCGGCGTTTTCACGCAGCGCCGAAGCATTTTCGCGAATCACTTCCGCGCTGGTGGTGGCGAGGATCGCCAGGCGCTCTTCTCTTTCAGTGGCTTTCTCTTCACGCGCTTCACATCCTTTTTCCTGGCGCCGATGATCCAAGAAAATCATCAAGCCCAGGAGCCCAAGGGCGCCAAAATTCACGATCATTTTTGTTACGTCTGCGAAGTCCACGGCTTACCCCAAGATTTTGCGGAGGAGCACCAGGCCTAGCAGGCCCGCAAGGGCCATCAGGCCCAGGGTGCGGAGGTTGATAAAGCCGCCTTCATCGAAACGCAGGGGCGATCCACCGGGCGTCACGCTGGGCCCTGCCACCGGGCCTTGAAAGATCGTTCGGTATTTCGAGGCCCTGGCCAGAATGCGTTCAACGTAGGCCCGTGTTTCCGAATGCATGAACGATTTGATGCCGTCCCAATCCGTCCGCCCGCTTTTGGTGATGGCCTTTTTGACGTGTCCGATGCCCCAGTTGTAGGCCGCGAAGGCCAGGGCCGGTGGGTCTGCCGCGCCTTTGAACTGGCCGAGGAGCCATTGCATGTAGCGAACGCCTGCATCCAGGCTGGCTTCCGGGTCCACCGGGGCGCCTTTACCCCATTCGCTCCAGGTGTCCGGCATGAACTGCATCAAACCTGACGCTCCGACACGGCTAAAAGCCCGTGGGTTCCAGTCGCTTTCCGCGTCGGCTTGCGCGGCCAACAGCGCCGCCGGATAGCCATAGCGCGCTGCGACGGTTTCCACGAGGGGCCGGAACGATTCAAAACTCACGGATCACCCGAACACTTCGAGGCGAACGGAGGTGGAATCGGCGGAGACGGGAATGGCGCCTGGGGTGACGCCCAGGCCTAAATTCAGGCGGACCTTAAACCGTTGCGTCGAGCCGATGGGACGCCACAGCTGCCACACATCCGGTGTTCCACTTGGCGTCAGCACTTCCAGCAGGCCAGAAGGAAATTCGAGCTGCACCTGCACCAGGCGCGCCCATTGGGGATCAGCACAGTAATAGCGGATTCCCTGAATCACTGAATCCCGGTTCGCCTGGAATTCTGTTTCTAGGTAGCCTGCGCCGCGAAGGATCGGCTGAAGCGTCCCCAGCAGCACCACGGTAATGGGCGCGAGATCGCGCCCGCCTGCCGGGAATTGGGGGGGGACGGCATCGCCGTCCAGAAGTCCACCGAACCTGGACATTAAGCAGCCCGTCCGTCCGTGCCCCACAGGATCACATCCAGATATATGCCTGCCGAATTCACGAGGAAGGCGGGAAGCTGGAACACATTGTTGCTGATCACCTGCCATTCAATCGTGAACTGTTCATTGTTCTGCATCTTGAATTCTTCAATGGGAACGAAGCCGAGTTCCTTGGACTGGAGGGCGGCAATGCCTACGAAGTTTTTGGTGAAAAGGTTTTGCTGTTGCGGGTCTTTGCTGATGCGCATTTTCACCATGCGTTCCAGAAGCTGGAGGTCCTGAAGCGTCGGCACCACGCCGCCCGCCGTCGGGTTCGGAAGTAGATACGCGCTGATGGCGCTAATGGTCTGCGTGTCGTTCGCCGTGAGGGCGTTGGACACGATTTTGCTGCCACCGCTCAGGATTTGCGCCGTGACCGTCAAAAGCTTTTGCATGGTGATCTCCTGAGAATGGCGCGGGGCCTAGTGGGCCCCGCGCCGTTCAAATCGAACGAATTAACCTCGGACGACGTTCTGGATGTAAGCGCCATGCAGGCAGACAAAGAGGTCAACCACATCAGGCGCAGCCAACGCGGGCGCAGCAGCGCCTTGCACGATGCGGACGTTGAAGGGCTGGCCCTCAAAGAGCGTCACGGCCTGTTTGGCTTCCAGCCGGTAGAAGTCATAAACCGTGTTGGCTTTGGACGTGGGCGCGGACGCACCGAAGATCCAGCCCAGCGGCGACGGCAAGAACACCAGCGGAAGCCGATGTTTCTCGATGTCATCCGGGCCGATGGAGAGCGTCAGGCGGGCTTCTTGCGAGAAGCTCTGAATCCCTGCCAGCGTGCTAGTCCCGCCCAGCACAATGGAAATGCCCTGAACGATGAAACGCTCGTTCACCCCCATCTTGCCGATCTCGAACACGTTGGAGTTTTCGGGATTGGTGGTTCGGGTCTGCTGGAAGAAGGTGTAAGTATTTCCCGCAATCGGTGTGACGCCCGCAAAGCGTTGGCGGCTGTAGAGGATGCGGAGGTTCGTTTCCCCCACGTTGCCGGAGCGGATGGCCGCTTCGACGGAATCGGCGGTGCTCTGGCTCATCATCTGTTGAGCCATAACCGCGGGATAGGCATTGGGACCCATGAAGGTTCTCCCGAATTGGCGATTTTTGCGCCGGTGTGTTTTGGATTGAGAAGGAGCGGCAGACTCAGGCATCGTTGTCACCTACTCCGATTAAAAGAACTGCTGGACGTTGGGTTGCGTCGTTTGTCGCGGATCCCAAATCACGCCGTCCATCGTGGAAAGGGTGGGTGCCTGTTGCAGGCCTTGGAAATAGGTTCCGCTCTGCGCGTCCCAGATACCGATATCGCCGCCCAGTTCGGGCTGGTAATAGCCGTCATCCTGGTAGCTCTCGCCAGAACTCAGATCCTCAGTGCCAGAAAAGACGCCGGGCGCGAGCTGGCGACCGAAGGCGCGCAGCGTTTCCGCGACCGCACCGGCCATGATTCCGTTGCCAACGTCCTTGTTCATCTTGCGGACAAAGAAGCCGATGGCGCCGACAATGACGCCGCCCGCAGCCGCGCGAACGTAAGCGTTCGCCGAAGGAAGGAATTTTTCGACCTGCTTATCCACGGCGCTAGACGCCAGGTTGCCGATGGTGATGCCGATGCCCAGCTTGACAACATCCGTCCAGTGCATCGCTTTCGCGGCGCGGCGAACTTTGCCGAAGAGGCCAGCTTTCCGACGACGACGCGGCGCGCCTCCGAACGGAATAACCGCAGCTGAGCGGGTTGGATTGCGGCGCACCTTGCGTCGCGCGGTGGCCTTGCGGTGGACGGTGTGAGTCTTCCGCCGCGCGGCCCGGTGATGATGTTTCTGCACAGAAACTCCCGAGGGTTTGCGACTCCGAGTCGCGGGGTTGGATTTGGTAAGGCCTTTTTCAAGGCGCGAAATCGCGCGCTTGTCTTTCCCTTTGGCTTTGCGTTTGAGCTTGGCCAAGGCCTTGAGGGTCTTTGAATGTCGGCTGCCATTGAGAACAGTTACGGTTCGAGCGCTCATCCTTCGATTCCCCTTGGAGTGAGGGTGAAGGAGCCCTTTAGGGTTCCCGTCTGACCATCCATGCGGGCCGAAGCGGGCCGCGTGAAGTCGTGAACGTATTCAGCGGGGGCCTTGTCCCCGAACTTGGCCTTGGTGGCCACGTAGGAAATCACGGCCACGTTCATGGAAAACGATTCAGGCTTTTCGCTTAAGAGCCAGGCGCATTTCGCGCGGGCATCCGTCACGAGGAAAGGGCCGCGTTTGCCGCTCCATTCCTTCGCCGTGCCATCCGTGCCCACCAGCGAAACAACCTGGCCTAACAGCACCACGGCGGCAGGTAGCACCGTCTTTCCAATCTTGTCGAGACGAAGGCGCATCTCTTTGGTTGGTTCCGTGCCGGTCCACATTTTCCACACTCGGGCCAGGCCCTTGGTGGCTGCGGCGCGGGCGCGGGGTGAAGTCTGCATGGCCGAAGACTGCCGGACTCCAGCGCGGCCCGTGTCCGGCGCTGTCCGGCCCTGTCCGGTTTTCGATGGATTGGCTTTGATTGTTCCGTCTCGAAACTCTTTCGGCGCAGCGCTCACGTCGTATCCGGCCCGCCGCAAGTCGTTCACCGTTTCCTTGTTGATCCCGCTGGCGCCGATGACTACGGCGCGCGTTCTCCCACTGGAGCCCAAGGCGCGGGTGATTCGATCTGTAGGGTTTAAGCCCATTTCAGACTGAAATGCGCCCAAGCCCTTACCAAGGATCGCGGGCGCCGTGCGACCCGGCCACACAGCCCACCCTGAAGCCTCAAGGGCAACCAGGTCACGGCGTCCAAAGGTGCCGCCATCGCCCGGTGAAATTTTGACGGCATGAGCCCGGCCCGATGAGCCCAACACACGCGCAAAGGCCGTGTTTTCTTCTCGCTCAGCTTTTTCAAAATAGGGCCTGAGTTCTTCTTCACGGGTGGCCGTGGCCTTCTTGCCTAGCGCCTTGGCATAGCCTGCCCGTCGGGTCTTGCTGCGGTCCGCTTTCGCGCCGCTGCGAGACGTTTGCCCCTCGTGGCGTCCATATTGCTGGATTCGCTCTTTCGAGCCGAAGAGCGGCGGGTTTGGTTTGGTCTTGCGGGCGGTCATTTGTTTCGCCCAATCGTCATTCGCGGCGGTGATGGCATCAGCACCAGGAGCAGCGCCACGCCGCCCGCCGCATAGGCCCACCACGGAATCCCAAACAAGCCCAGGCTTCCCGTGGCCGTTTTGAATTGGTCCGCGAGCGCGTCCCAATAGCTGGTGCTGGGCATGTTTTTATTTGCCCACTCGGCCACGGTCGAATTTTCTACCTTCATGGTTTCAGCGTTCTTCACCAGGCGTGCGGCGCCGGGCTGCTTGAGCATCTTGGCGAGCACGGCGGCACGGGCGTTCGCGGCGGTTGACTGTTGCCCATACCCGTACCGTTTTTCTGGATCGCTGGTGAGGTAGACCAGCCGGTTTTCGAGGATTCCCCAATAGCGATGAGCCCACATGTCCAGCTTGATGAGGTCCTGTTGCAGGTCGCCCGCGACCCCGAACATCGCCGCCTTGGCCTTCCAGAATTGATCTAGGTTGTAGCGGGCGGCTTTTTCGTGGCTGTCGCCTTCTGCTTGCATCAAAGAGGCTTCACGGCCCGCCCAAACAACCCAGCGTGCGAGTTCGTCCAGCCCTGATGACACGCTGAGGTCTTGGGAGTACTGCCCCATGCTCACTCCTATTTCCGCATCGCGAGCATGAGCACCAGCACACCCACCCCGATGCCCGCCGGGATAGCCCAGGACGGAAGTCCGGAGGATGGGGAGCCCTGTTGCGTGTTGGCCGCGTTACGAGATCGAGAGAGCCTTCGCGCCCTTG
>JAYVXV010000343.1:0-10289 GCA_043784905.1 Holophagaceae bacterium
AAGGCGTTGGATGGCACCATGGTCCAGCTCGGGGTGAAAACCTCAGCGCTGCTCGTGGGCTCCGAGGCCTCGCGCAACTTGTTGCTCGCCGCCGGAAACCACTCCAGGTTCACGACCGTGACGAGCCTGGGCGTGAACGTCTATGAACTGCTCAAGTACGACCAGGTCGTCTTCTCAAAAGACGCGATTCTGGCGCTGCAGGATGTGGTGAAACCATGACCAAAATTTTTGAAGTAATCCGTAAGCCGCTGCTGACCGAAAAGGGCCAGATCCTGCGCGAGAGTAACGTTCAGGTGTTTGAAGTGGCCACTTGGGCCAACAAACACCAGATCAAAGAAGCCGCAGAGCTTTTGCTCCAGGCCAAGGTGAAATCCATCCGTACCGTCAAGGTGCACGCCAAGGCCAAACGCCTGGGCCGCTGGATGGGCCATACCACCGCTACCAAAAAGGCCTATGTCGAGCTGGCGGAAGGTTCCCTTCCTGAGTCCGACACCTAAATCCTGAAACTTCGCGGGTGGACAAGCACTGCCACTATCGCCCGCACCATTACGAGGCAAACCCATGAGTGTGAAACTGCTCAAGCCGACCACCCCAGGTCAGCGCGGCATGTCCAAACACGGCTTCGAAGAGATCACCACGGATACGCCCGAGCGTTCCCTGCTCTCCAAGAAGAACCGCAGCGGTGGCCGTGGCAACACGGGCCGCATCACCACCCGTCACATCGGCGGCGGACACAAGCAGCGCTACCGCATCATTGATTTCAAGCGCAACAAGTTCGACGTTCCGGCCAAGGTCGCGACCATTGAATACGATCCCAACCGCACCGCTCGCATCGCATTATTGGTCTACAGCGATGGCGAAAAGCGTTACATCCTGGCCCCCGATGGCCTGGAAGTGGGCCGAGTTGTGGTGTCTGGCAAGAATGCCGACATCCTGGTGGGCAATACCTTGCCCCTCCGTAACATCCCGGTGGGTACGGAAATTCACAACATCGAAATGAAACCCGGCAAGGGTGGTCAGATCGCTCGTGCCGCAGGTGCTTTCGCGCAACTCGTGGCGAAGGAATCTGATTACGCTCAGCTCCGCCTGATGTCCGGCGAAATTCGCAAGATCCATCTTGAGTGCATGGCGACCATCGGTAAGGTGGGCAATCTGCAACACGAGAACATTTCGTTGGGTAAGGCCGGTCGCAAGATCTGGATGGGTGTTCGCCCGACGGTCCGTGGTGTCGTGATGAACCCGGTGGATCATCCGCACGGAGGCGGCGAAGGTCGTACCTCCGGTGGTCGCCATCCCGTCACTCCCTGGGGACAGCCGACTCGTGGATACAAAACGCGTCGGAATAACCGTACGAGCAAGTTCATCGTCAAGCGGATCAACTAGGAGAATTTACGATGGCCCGTTCTCTGAAAAAAGGCCCGTTTATTGATGGGCACCTCTCAAAAAAAGTAGATGTGGCTGTAGCCAATGATGATCGTCGCATCATCAAGACCTGGTCGCGCCGCTCCACGGTGCTGCCGGGAATGATCGGCCTCACGTTCGCGGTTCACAATGGCAACAAATTCATCCCGGTTTACATCACCGACAACATGGTGGGACACAAACTGGGTGAGTTCTCGCCGACACGCACCTTCAAGGGCCACGCCGGCAAGGCCGACGCCAAGGCGAAGGGGAAATAAAATGTCTGAAATCCTTTCCACCGCCACTATCAACCACCTGCGCGGCTCGGCCCAAAAGGCCCGTCTCGTGGTGGATCTCATCCGCGGCAAGCAAGTTGGCGAAGCCCAGTGGGTTCTCGCCAGCACCAAGAAATACGCCTCGGACCCCATCCGTAAACTCCTCGATTCCGCGGTGGCCAACGCCATTGACAAGAATCCTTCCGTGAATCCCGATGAGCTGATGGTCAAGTCCGTATTCGTGAACGAAGGCTTCCGTATGAAGCGCGTTCGCCCTGCGCCCATGGGCCGCGCCTACCGGGTGCAGAAGCGCACCTGCCACATCACCATTCAGCTCGCCGCCGTTCCCGGCGAGGAGGCGTAAACATGGGCCAGAAAGTTCACCCTTATGGGTTCCGCATTATTTACGCCAAGAACTGGCACAGCAAGTGGTACGCCAAGCGCGAATACGCCACCTTGCTGCACGAAGATCTCAAGCTCCGCAAGGAACTGAAATCCCAGCTGCACGCCCTCAATGCCATGATCAGCAAGATTGACATTGAACGCGCTGCGGACAAGGTGACGGTTCGTATTTTTACGGCTCGCCCCGGCATCGTTATCGGCCGCAAGGGCTCCGAAATTGATAAGCTCCGCGAAGATCTCCAGAAGAAGCTCAAGCGCCCTGTGGCGGTGGATATCCAGGAAATCAAGAAACCTGAAATCGACGCGCAGCTCGTGGCCGAGGGCGTCGCCCAGCAGCTCGAACGTCGTATCGCTTTCCGCCGCGCCATGCGCAAGGCCGAAGAGGCCGCGATTCGTTTCGGCGCCAAGGGATTCAAGATCAAAGTCTCGGGCCGTTTGAACGGCGCCGAGATCGCCCGCACCGAGGACTACCTCTCTGGTCAGATGCCCCTCCAGACCATCAAAGCCAACGTGGATTACGGCTTCGCCGAAGCCAAGACCACCTACGGCATCATTGGTGTGAAGGTGTGGGTGAACCTGCCGGAAGCGGCCGTCGAAACCGTGAAGCGCTGAGGTAACTTAACCATGTTGATGCCCAAGAAAGTCAAATACCGCAAGGTTCAAAAGGGTCGGGTTAAAGGAATGGCTACCCGTGGCGCCGAGCTCGCCTTTGGCGATTTCGGACTCAAGGCCCTCGATCATTGCTGGCTGACCAATCGCCAGATCGAAGCCGCCCGTATTGCCATGACCCGTCACGTGAAGCGCGGCGGCAAAATCTGGATCCGTGTTTTCCCGGACCGGCCCACCACGTCGAAACCCGCTGAAACCCGCATGGGTTCCGGCAAAGGCGCTCCCGATGGTTGGGTCTGCGTGATCCGTCCCGGCCGCATCCTCTTCGAGATGGAAGGCGTCACCGAGGATCTGGCCCGCGAGGCCCTGGCTCTGGCCCAGCAGAAGCTGCCCTTCGCCAGCGTGTTCATCACCCGCACAGCGCCCGAGGAGTAGAGGACAGCCATGAGCAAAAAAAATCCCTTTAGCGCAATCACCGAGAAGAGCATCGAGGAACTGGCGCAGTTGGAGGCCGAACTGGCCGCCAAACGTTTCACCCTGCGCTTTCAGCATGCCGTGGGCCAGGTGGAGAATTCCGCCGAGATCCGCAAGACCCGCCGCGAGCTTGCTCGCGTCAAGACCGCCCTCGCCCGCAAGGCGTCCGGCGCGTTGGCTGAGTAAGGAGCGACCATGACCCTCGAAAATAAAATGATCCGCAACGGAATCGTCGTCTCCAATCAGGCCGACAAGACCGTGGTCGTAAAGGTGGAGCGCAAGTTTCAGCATCCCCTTTACCACCGTACCGTCAAACAATCGAAAAAGTTGATGGCCCACGATGAGACCAACGCTTGCAACATCGGCGACCTGGTGAAAATCGTGGAGTCGCGTCCCTTGTCCAAACGCAAGCGCTGGGCGGTCCTTGAGATCGTCCAAAAAGCTGGCGAGTAGGAGCACCGATGATCCAAATGGGTTCCATGCTCACGGTTGCCGATAATTCCGGCGCCAAGAAAATCTGCTGCATCCTGCCCCTGGGCGGCGGTGTCGGCAAAACCGCCCAGCTGGGCGATGTCATCACCGCTTCTGTTAAAGAAGCCATTCCCGGCGGCACCGTCAAAAAGAAAGCGGTCGTTCAGGCGGTTATCGTGCGTCAGCGCAAAGCTTTCCGTCGCAAGGATGGAAGCTATATTCGTTTCGACGAGAACGCCGCCGTCATCATCAAAAAAGATGGCGAGCCTGTGGGCACCCGCGTGTTCGGGCCCGTGGCGCGCGAACTTCGCGAACGCAAATACATGAAGATCGTTTCTCTAGCTCCTGAGGTGATCTGATGACGACCATGAAGCTGAAAAAGGGCGACCAGGTCGTCGTCATTACCGGCAAAGACAAGGGCAAGGTTGGCCAGATTTCCAAGGTCAACCCCACCACCAACCGCGTGCTCGTGGCGGGCATTAACATGATCAAAAAAGCCACCAAGCCCAATCCTCAAACGGGTGAAGAAGGCGGAATGATTTCGAAAGAAGCCACGATTCACGCTTCCAACGTCATGATGCTTGACCCTACGACCAACAAGCCCACCCGCAAGCGTCCTGCTTGATGAATTAGTTCTTTCTTCTCCGGGACTGCTGTGAGAAGATAATCGTTCCGTCCCATTTCGGGACTGAATCGTTTGACAACCTGAGGTTGAGGGGAAACGGGAAGCGGCCACGCGATCAAACGATCATCTGGCGCGCACCCCAAGCCCCCTCGCTCTCCCGAACCCGCGGAACATAGCCGTTCCCCGGAAATGGAGGATGCAATGTCTGATGCCACTAAGCCGGCCACCGAGCCGCGCCTAAAGGCTCGCTATGCCAAAGAGATCGTGCCTGCGCTCAAAGCGGAGTTTAGTTTTACTTCCGTTATGCAGGTGCCCAAACTCGAAAAAATCGTCATCAACATGGGCGTGGGCGAAGCCATCCAGAACATCAAGATTCTGGACGTTGCCGCTGATGAGCTGATGCTCATCACGGGTCAAAAAGCTATCGTCCGCAAAGCCAAGAAAAGCGTCGCGCAGTTCAAACTGCGCGAGGGTATGCCCATCGCCTGCATGGTGACGCTGCGTGGCCCCCGTATGTGGGAATTCATGGATCGCCTGATCTCGCTGGCGCTGCCCCGTGTACGCGATTTCCGTGGGGTCCCCACGCGATCTTTCGATGGCCGTGGCAACTACACCATGGGTCTCAAGGATCAGTTGATCTTCCAGGAAATCGACTTCGCCAAGGTCGACAAGCTCAAGGGTATGAACGTCACCTTCGTGACCTCCGCCAACAACGACGCCGAAGCCCGGGCCTTGCTGACTCACCTCGGCATGCCCTTCCGCAAATAGCAGGAGACGCACATGGCGCGCACCGCAAAAATTTATAAAGACAACCAAAAGCCCAAGTTCTCGACCCAGCATCGGAATCGCTGCCAAGTGTGCGGCCGTCCCCGTGGCTATATGCGCAAGTTCCAACTGTGCCGCCTGTGCTTCCGTAAGCACGCGCTGGCCGGTGAACTGCCTGGCGTTCAGAAGTCGAGCTGGTAGGAGAGGCAACCATGTTCACAGATCCTATTGCCGATTACCTCACTCGCATCCGCAACGGCATCATGGCCGGCCATGAGGCCGTCGTGGTGCCCGCCAGCAAGATGAAAGAGCATCTCTCGGCCATCCTAAAGCAGGAAGGCTATATCCACTCCTACAAAGCGGTGGAACACGAAGGACGCGCCTACATCATCCTGAATCTCAAGTACCTCAAGGATAAGGCGAACGTCATCCACGGCCTCAAGCGCGTGTCCCGTCCGGGTCTGCGCATTTTCGCCGGTGTGAGCGACATCTCCGAAGTCCACGGTGGCCTGGGTATTTCGATCCTCACGACCCCTAAGGGCGTGATGACCGGCAAGGACGCTAAAAAACAGAATGTCGGCGGCGAAATCCTCGCCCACGTCTGGTAACCCTCAACCATCCTGAAATGGGCATCAGGCCCTGACCTAACTAACCTGAGCCCTCATTTAAGGAAGAAAAAATGTCTCGAATCGGAAAAAAGCCCGTAACGCTGCCCAAGGGCGTCAAAGTCACAGTCAACGGGGCTGAGGCCGTGGTCGAAGGCGTCAAGGGCAAGATCCTCTGCCCGATCCCCCAGGGGATCACGCTGGATATCCAGGCCGACTCCGTCACGTTTGCCCGCGCCAACGATCAGCCCCAGTCCCGAGCCTTTCATGGCCTCTGCCGCGCCCTTGTGAATAACGCCGTTCTGGGTGTGACCGAGGGTTGGAAGAAGGAATTGGACATGGTCGGCGTTGGTTACAAAGCTGCCATGGACGGCGCGAAGCTTCGTCTGGATCTCGGCTACAGCCACCCCATCATGTATGAAGCGCCTGCGGGCATCACGCTGGCCGTCGAAAAGGCCACTCACATCGTGGTGACCGGCAGCGATCGTCAGCTTGTAGGCCAAGTTGCCGCCGACATCCGTAAGTTCCGCAAGCCTGAGCCGTACAAGGGCAAGGGCGTCATGTACACCGGCGAAGTCATCCGCCGCAAGGCCGGCAAGACCGGGAAGTAAGGGGGAGCCATGGCCACATCATCTGAACTCAAACAACTCATTGTCCGCCGCGAAAAAACCAAGGCGAAGATCCGCGGTCGCCTTAGCGGCACCGCTGACCGCCCGCGTCTCACGATTTTCAAGAGTCTTAAACGCATCTATGTGCAGGCTGTGGACGACACCCAAGGTGTCACCGTGGCCTCCGCCTCCAGTTTGGAGAAAGATCTGCGCGCCAAGCTCAAAAACGGTGCAAACATCGACGCCGCCAAGGCTGTCGGAGCCGCCGTCGCCGCCCGTCTACAAGAGAAGGGCATCAAAGCGGTGGTCTTCGACCGCAACGGATATCTCTACCACGGCCGCGTGAAAGCGCTCGCCGACAGCGCCCGCGAAGCCGGGCTGCAGTTCTGAGGAGGGCATAATGGCGATCGCAGACAAGCACGGCTCACACGGCGCTCATGGCAGTCATGGCGCTTCTGAACAGCAGAGCGAATTCAAAGACCAGGTTATCTACGTCGGCCGGGTCACTAAGGTGGTGAAGGGGGGCAAGAACTTCTCCTTTTCCGCACTGGTGGTGGTAGGTGACGGTAATGGCCGCGCGGGCTTCGGCCTAGGCAAGGCCCTCGAAGTCCCCTCGGCCATCAAGAAGGGCATCGAAGCCGCCAAGCGCAACATGATTAAGGTTCCCGTGACCCCGAATGGCAGCGTGCCACATCCGATCCAGGGCCAGTTTGGCGCGGGTTCGGTGCTCATGAAGCCGGCACCTCAGGGAACCGGCATCATCGCCGGGGCCGCAGTGCGCGCCGTCATGGAAGCTGTCGGTATCCACAACGTCCTTACCAAGAGCTTGGGCTCCAGCAACCCTCACAACGTGGTTCGCGCCACGTTCCAGGGCCTCGAAGCCCTCATGGACCCCTACACGGTCATGACCAATCGCGGTCTGGACCAGGCGGAGGCCTAAGATGCCGAACCAACCCAAACAGAATCCCCCTAGCAAATCGCTCCTCGGTAAAAACGTGGTCATCACGTTGCGCCGTTCGATCATCTGCACCGTGCCCAAGCACAAGGCCTTCGCGGCCACCCTAGGCCTTAAGCGCCCCGGCGACACCCGCGAATGCGTCTACACGCCGAATGTCCACGGGATGCTCAAGCTTATGCCGCATCTCATTGACGTTACGGTTAAGGGCTAAGGAGAACGTCATGAAACTCAACGAACTCCGTCCCGCCGAAGGCGCCACCCAGTCCCGCAAGCGCGTGGGTCGCGGTAAAGGCTCCGGCATGGGCAAGACCGCGACCCGTGGCGAAAAAGGCCAGAAATCCCGCCGTGGCTACAGCGCCAAGCGTGGATTCGAGGGCGGCCAGATGCCCCTGCATCGCCGCCTTCCCAAGCGCGGATTCACCAACATCTTCGCGATCCCCACTCAGGAGATCACGCTGGCTTTCATCTCGACATATTTCGAGGATGGTGAAAAGGTCTGTATCGAAGCCCTGCGCGATAAAAAACTGCTCAAGTCTCGCATTCAAAAAATCGTCGTGCTGGCCAAGGGCGAGCTCACCCGCAAGGTGACCGTCGTGGCTGATCGTGTCACCAAGGGCGCCCGAGAAGCCATCCTTGCCAAGGGCGGCACCATCGAAGAGATCTGCGCTCCGGCGCAGGCCTGATAGGGCCGCGACCGGATGAACCGACTTCGCCAGATTTGGTCAAATCCTGAGCTGCGTAAACGAATTCTTTTCACATTCGTGATGCTGGCTATCTACCGTCTGGGCGTCCACGTATCGGTGCCCGGCGTCAACGCCGATGCCCTTGCGAGAAGTCTGGGTAAGGCCGGTGATCTCTTTAATGTGGTGGACCTGTTTTCTGGGGGCGCCTTCAAAAAATTCTCAGTCTTCGCGCTGGGGATCACACCCTACATCACGGCCAGCATTGTGCTTCAGTTGATGGGTGCGGTGGTTCCTCAACTCGAGAATTTACAGAAAAAAGAAGGCGAAGCCGGCCGCGAAAAAATCAATCAATGGACCCGCTATCTCACCGTAGGCCTTGCTTTCGTGCAGGGACTGGGCGTGGCTTCTTTGGCCCAGGGCTTAGGGCCTGACGTGGTGGTTAACCCCGGTACTGGTTTCAAGCTAATGGCTGCTTTCACCCTAGCGGTGGGCTCGATTTTCGTGATGTGGCTTGGTGAGCAAATCACCAATCACGGACTTGGCAATGGCATCTCGCTGTTGATTTTCGCGGGTATCGTTTCGGGCCTGCCCGCAGGTGTAACGACCCTCACACATATGTTCAGGGACTCTCTGGCCAACACCGGAACGGTTCCGCCGCCGGGTATCTTTCTTCTGCTCTTTGCAGCGATGTTCGCCGTTCTGATTACGGTGATCCTGGTGGAAAGCGCGTACCGCAATGTACCCATCCACTACGCCAGGCGAGCCGATTCAAGTCAGATGGCCAGCCAGCGCAGTTCCTACATGCCACTTAAAGTGAACACCGCAGGGGTCATGCCGGTCATCTTCTCCGGTTCGATTATCTTTTTCCCGGCCACCATCGCCCAATTTACCAAATGGGAATGGCTTGCAAAGGGTGCCTCTTGGCTCGACCCCAGGGCTCATTTTTGGATTTACACGCCCGTGTTTGTCGCGGTGACGGTTTTCTTCGCCTTCTTTTACACCTCCATCGTGTTTAATCCCGATGAGACCGCCGACAACATGAAAAAGTCCGGTGGTTACATCCCCGGCATTCGCCCAGGCAAAGAAACAAGCATCTACCTGGACAGCATTCTGTCCAAGCTGACCTTTTTTGGAGCCATCTACTTGGCGGTGGTTTCCATCGTGCCGCTGGTTTTGCAAGGCACCATCCCCGGCCTGAATTTTTACTTCGGTGGCACTTCGCTGCTGATCGTGGTAGCGGTGGCTCTGGACACAGTGGCGCAGATGGAGAGTTTTCAAGTCATGCGCAAGTACGATGGGTTTCTTGAAAAAGGTCGTATTCGAGGTCGTACGGGCGCCAACGCAGGCGCTGGTCAGACCAAACTGAGCACCCGCTCGGAGAATGTCTAATGCAGGTGCATATCCTTCTCGGGCCTCCGGGTTCTGGCAAGGGGACCCAAGCCAAACGCTTGGTACAAAAGTTTGCTTTGAATCACCTGTCTACCGGTGATATTCTGAGAGACGCTGTTTCGAAAGAGACAGAAATTGGTCTGAGAGCGAAAGCCATCATGGCCAGTGGCAAATTGGTGGACGATGATACCGTCAACGGGCTCGTGTTTGCGCGGCTGCAACAGGGGTTTGAAGGCGATGTCTTGTTCGACGGTTACCCACGGACCCTTCAACAGGCCGAGGCGCTGGGGGAATTCCTCTCCACCCAGATGATCGGACTTGGGAACGTCATAAACGTCGCAGTCCCCGATGGAGTGCTTGAGGCCCGAGTGGTGGGGCGTCGCGTTTGCAGCAACAACAACTGTGGCGCCATCTACCATGTGGAAACCAAGCCTCCCAAACTCGACGGTATTTGTGACGTATGCGGCAGCCCGCTGAAGCACCGATCCGACGACACCGCAGAGGCCTTTCGCAGTCGGATGGCGGAATTCAATGCCACCTTCCAACCGCTCCTTGGTTTCTACGAGCACCAACCGCACTTCCGTTCTGTGGACGGCAATCGTTCCCCGGAGCAGGTGTTTGAATCGCTGGTTCAGCTATTCCCGGAGTCCGCTTGAGCAAAGAAGAAGCCATTGAGCTCGAAGCCACAGTGGTGGAATCCCTGCCCAACGCGGTGTTCCGTGTTGAACTAGAGAACAAGCATCAGGTGCTCGCCCACATCAGTGGCAAGATGCGCAAAAATTTCATTCGCATCCTACCGGGCGATCGGGTCCTCGTTGAGGTAACCCCCTACGATCTCACCCGCGGCCGCATCATCTACCGATTCAAGTAACTCACCCGAGAGGCAACCCATGAAAGTTCGGCCCTCTGTCAAGAAGCTGTGCGAGCACTGCAAAGTGGTCCGCCGTGAAGGCATCATCCGGATCATCTGCAAGAAGAACCCCAAGCACAAGCAGCGTCAGGGATAAGGAGCATCAATGGCACG
>JAYVXV010000344.1:0-10269 GCA_043784905.1 Holophagaceae bacterium
ATACGCAGGGGCTTCAGCATGGCTTTAGGATGGCATCTTCAGGCTAAGGCGCGCACGGGTCCACGTTCCTTCGCGAAGCAATTCGAGCTGCGCCCCACCATTTCCCCAAAGGGCCAGACGTGTTCGAAGATGCCCAAGGCCCAGGCCTTCGCGATCCCCGTGGGGAGGCTGTCCTGTGTTGTCTACCTTGAGATGCACCCATCCATTCGCTTGGTGGACGCTGATGCGCAGCTCTCCACCCTCCGGCGCGGCTGCGATTCCGTGCAACACAGCATTCTCCACAAGGGGCTGCAAAAGCAGAGGGGGAAGCAAGAGCCTGTCGGCCCATGGCGGCCAGTCCCATTCCACCCGCAGACGCTCCCCAAGCCTGATCTGCTCGATGCGCAGGTAATCCTGCAATAAAGCACGCTCCACGCTGAGGGGCGCGGTCTCGCTGCGGGCATGAGTCATGAGCAGACGCAGGTAGTCGCAAAGGGCCACCAGGGCGGCCTCGGTGGCCTCCGGGTCCTCCTGGGCAAGCTCCACCAATCCGCTGAGGGCATTGAATAGGGCGTGGGGTTGCATTTGGGATTGCAGGGCTTGGAGCTGGGCTCTTTCGGTTTGGATGCGCAGATCTGTTTCACGGGTTTCGGAAGCTTCGCGCTCCGCGATGATTCGGCCCAATACCGTGGCGATGAGCAGGCCCAGCCCGAAATGCAGCCATTCCCGTCCATGGGGTCGTCTGGGCGGCGGTGGAGACGGTGGAGAAAGGGCTTCACCCGGACGCGGAGGTGGCCCTTCCTCAAATCGGGGAGGACGCTCACGGTCTCGCGGGGGTGGACCTTCGCGGAAAGCTGGGGAACGTCCCGGTCGGGCCGGCGGGCCGGGCCGACCAGGCCGACCGGGCAACGGGGCCATGCCAAGCACCCCAAAAAACCAAAGCAACAAAATCACCCAAGCGGCGTTCCACGGAAGGGATTGGGCCAATCCAGTCCAGGTGGTTGCAAGGGGCGCCTCATCCCGGGTCCATTGCCATGGCAGAGGGGCAAGCGTAAGGCTGGCCGCCATCAGGACCAGGGGAAGCAGCGCCTCGGCGTATCCACGCAGGTCGAAAGGTGGGTCCGCCAATAGCCATACCGCGCTCCAGATGCCGCCCAGCCAGAGCAGCATTACCCAACGTCGCGGTTGGCGGACGCGTAGGTTGAGAGCGTGAATGAGATCCGGTAGGCGCAAAGGCAGGACTTCCTTGATCCAACTATAGGGGGACGCCTTCGAGCCCGCAGACCGTTCGGCGGACTAACGGAAGGCTCAGCATGGGATCCAGGCAATTCCCGGAATTTGCTCAGAGGATTAAGGCAAATTTCGCATGATTCCTGAGCGGATGCATGCCGCGACTTTTGAAAGGATGACCCATGCGCCACTTGATGATGTTGCTCACTCCCCTGGTCCAGGAAGCCCCGCCGCCACCCCCGCCGCAACCGCCCCCTCCGATGGCACAGGTTTTCTTGCATGCAGCCAAGGAGCTGAATCTCAGTCATGAACAAACGACCAAACTTCGGGAAATCCACGAAGCCCACCGCGATACGTTGAGGGCACTGCACGAGGCCTTTCGCCAATCTCAGAAAACCCTGATGGACGCGGTCCAGGAATCGGGATCAGGGGATCTCAAAGGACTCAACGCCAAATTTGCGGCCAGCCACCTCGCGATGGTGATGGAACTGGCTTCGGTTCACGCGCAGAGCCTCGCGGTGCTAACGCCCGAGCAGCGTGAGAAGGCGAAGGCTATCCATGCGCGGCATCTTCTGGAAGACCTACGAGAGCATGGAGGCAATGCCCGCGAAGGCCACGCTCGACCGAGCGAAGGTCGTCCTCCCCATGACGAGGGTTCAGCAGGACGCCCTCCGCGCCGGGATTCGGACCGCCCCAACGAGATAACTGAAATCCACATGATTTGATGGCGAAGGGTAAGATTCTGCGGCTTAGCCCAGCCCATGCTCTCGGAACAACGTGGGATAACTGCGGGGCTCGAGATGAGAGGCGTTCAGGCAGAGGTGTTCCATGGCGAAGCGGATGGCCTGGGGGTCGCCTTCCAGCTCCAGATAACTCCCGAAAGGGGTTTCATCCAGGCAGGCGATCAGCGCTTCCCGCAGATACATCGCACGACGCTTGGTCATCTGCATCACCGGTGTGAAACCGAGGGCCGTCAGGATGCCCTCCATCGCCTCAAAATTATCGACGGTGGTTTCTAGCTCCGGGCGGATCTTCAGCATGGGATCTGGCTGTTTAGGGCCTTTCCAGGTCAGGAGAGATTTCCCCGCGTAGCGCCGCAGACGCAGCGCGCAGCCCTTGGCGCGGAGTTCTTCGCCCCGATCCCAAAGCGTGCTGTGCTCGTCCTGCATGGGCTCAGAAGCTGAAAAGCTCAATGCGGCGAGCAGCGGCAGCATGGCCTCGGTGGAAGGAATGCGGAGCTTGATTTCGGTTTCCATCGGAATGCGGTGTTTCATCCCGTTAATCTGTCATCGGTGCCTCAGAAACGCTACCTCATCGCTACGCTGTTTATCGCCGGCATGCTCATGCTGGTGGCGGTGGTGCAGGCTTTCAAACCGGCCCGACAAGGGGGTGTGGCGCCCGATGCGGCCGCCGTATCACTGGGTTTCGATAGTTTTGAGACCATCACCGATCTCCGACTGGAGGATGGCTGGGCGCCGAAATTCATCGGGACCCAAGATCCTGATCAATGGGAGTCATGGCCGCCGGAAGGAGGCTTCGGTACCGCGTGGGAGCCTGCTTCGCCGTTCATGGCGGATCAGGCTCTGGCGCTAAATGGCCCCGGTGGGCGCAGCGAAGTGGCGTTATGGCGCGGTCTCGAATGGCGACATTACCGATTTGAAGCGCCGCTCGCGTCGGCTCGCCTGGACCCGACCAAAGGAAATCGCCTGCTGGTGACCCTTAATCTGGGGCGGGAGCGTTTCGAGACCCGACTTATGGAGATCCCCGAAGGCAGAGTGTTGTGGGCAACGGAGAGCGGCCCCTGGAGCCGCTTTAGTTGGGACGGCAAAGCGGTACTGATGGGGTTGTCAGATCCGATCCAACCTGGGCGGTTGCTACTGACCTCCCTTCCGGTGGATGGCGATGTGGGAGATAAGAGCCTGGCGCCTTGGGACGAGGACGAAATGCCGGGCCCACCCAGAGGCTGGGCCACTCGCAACGAGCAATTGTGGGATGACGGTAAAGATCTTCCCGGCCAGCGGCTGCTGATTCCGTGGCGTGTGGGCGACCGCCTTTGGATGCCTCGTAAAGATTGCTTATGGACCTCATCAGAAGGGGTTTGGTCCCTATGGCGTGTGCGGGACGGTGCTTGGCATCGAGAGGCCAGCGGACCCGGTGTGTTGGCGGCTCAGCCCCCCCGTCAGATGGGGCTGGTGGCGCTTTCTCCTGATGGCGCCACACGATCCTGGACCGGCATGAATGAAGCCGATTGGATCTTGCTCCAAAAGGATCAGCCGCCTTGGCCTGCTTACGATGCGGCGTGGTTGTGGCGAGGCAATGGTGCCCTAACCGCATGGGACCTGCGTTGGGGTACCGACGACCCAACCCTGCCGAAAGAACATCAGCGCGAGGCCTTGATTCGGGCCTACCGCAGCGAATGGAGGGCCGCTTCCCATTTGCGCGCCTCGGTCCGAGGGTGGCTGGCGACCGGCCCGCAGGTGGCCCTGCGAGAGATCAATGGCGTGGCTTGGGTTTGGGTCGGAGACCGGGTTTTATTGGTGCGATTGGCAGGCACCGAACGACTGCATCTCATCAAAGGAGCCGCCGGGTGAGTTGCAGCTATCAAACCCACGGACTAAATCCTTCACGTGACTTCGACTTGAATCTGGTAGCTTGATCGCAGCATCTCATCATTCCGAGCCGCCCGAGGACCCTATGCCACGTCTCCTCCTTGTGGACGACAACCCAAGCATTCACAAGATCGCGGAAACGCTGCTTAGCTCTAGCTCCATCGAGCTTGTGTGCGTGGATTCCGCCACCGAAGCCTTGAATTTGCTCGACAACGGTGAGCGTTTCGACGTGGCGTTACTGGACACGGCCATGCCCGGAATGGATGGTTGGGAGTTGTTGGACCAGATGCGCAAGCACCCGGACACGGCCTACATTCCCATTGCCATGATGGCGGGCGTTTTGGATACGGTGGATCCTGAAAAGCTGAGACATGCCCCTATCCAAGGATTTCTCAAGAAGCCCATCGAGCTGCGCGAACTTGCAGAGCGCGTGCATCAGCTTTTGGCTACGCCGGTGACCTTGGCGGACAAAGAAGGTGATGAAGGCCCCGGAGTGCTTTCACCATTCTCCACGGTGCCGGGCACCAAGATATCCAGCCTGCCCGAGCTTCGCGAAGCGGTGTCAGGGGCTGCCTCTGAGCGGTACGCCCAAGATGATCTGCTAATCCTAACGCCGGAGGATCTTTGGCCTGAAGATGCTGCCCCTGAATTGGACCCGGCTGTGCATTCTGTCGCAGCAGAGCTAGCCCACGAGCATGAGCACCTGCATGAGGTAGATGGAAATCTGGATCTGGAAGAACTGGATCTGGACGGTCTCAAGGATTTGTCGGCCGAAGCGCCATCGCCTGCGCTGGATGAAATTCCCGCAGTCGCCGAAATACCCCAATTCCCGGAAATCCATGCGCCCGTGATGCATGAGCCTGCGGCCGAATTGATGTCGGCTGATGCTCAGGATCACGCGACTGGATTTGCGGTCTCGCACATGGATTTGCCGGATCTCGGAGAGGTTCCGGACTTTGAGCATCTGCCTCCTGCGCCATCGGAATTGCACCTGGTCGAGCCGCATCCCGCACGCCCCGTCAGTGAACAAACCGTTGAATTTCAGAGGCCCCAAGAGCCAACCCATTCGCCTTCGCTCATGGACTTCGCAATGCCTTTGGCTGTGATGGCCGCAGTCCCCGCCGCAGTCCCCGCCGCAGCCCCTGCCTTCGCAGCGTTGGTGAGCCATCAGCCCAAAGACACCCCCGCCCAAGATTCAGTGCTTCCTCCCGATCCGTTCCATGATTCTTTCCCCGAGGGTGGGTCTGCTGCCCTTCAGGAATCGTTGCACGCCTCTGCGGAGTCTGGCCTAGGGGTACATCCAGCGGCCATGGTGCCTGCAGGCGACCCTCAGGCTTTGCTCCAGGCGCTCATGTCCGATCCAGCTCTAATGGACGCGCTCGCCAAGGCCTTGGTGGCCCGGATGGGCGATAAGGTCCTTCGTGAGATCGCGTGGGAAGTCATGCCCGAATTGGCTGAAAAATTGCCTCGGTAAGATGAAATCCAATGTCAGTCACGAATAATCGTGCTGATTCCAGATTCTTTGAACCGAATGCAAGGGCAACCGCTGAATGATCACTGGCTACAACACCGATGTCCGGCACGGAAGCCGGGTCTTTCATGTCCAAACCGAGGACAAGGGATTTTCTAACCCCAAAATCGAAACGCTCATCTACGTTGGCGGCGAGATTCTGGATAGTTACAGGTCTTCCTACGAAGACATGATGTCCAATCCCCCGGTGCCTGATACCGGCATCCAGGCTCGGATGGACGAGCAGCACAAAGCCATCATCCGCGATATCAAGAACGGAAAATACGACACCACGCCTCCAGACTCGGCGGAAAAACAGGTCTTCAATGAAAGGGCCCTGGATCAAGCGATCCTTGAATTCCTTCAGCAAGAAGGCGATGTAGACACCCTTGAACTGGTGTTGGAGAAGCCCCTTTCCCCAACGTTCGGAAAGCTCTTCGACGTTCATTTGCGCGCCCGTCTCAGCCACAGCCAGAACCCGGTGCGGGGCGCCGAGGTTGCCATCCGTTTGGTGTCGAGCCTCAAGAAAGCCTCGCCCCTCTTGACCGGCAAGACCGACGAAGAAGGCAGCTTCCACGGCCAGGTCGAACTTCCCCCCAGCCAGCCGGGTCAGTGTGCCGTGGTGGTGAGCTGTGCCTCTGAGTTCGGGAATGATGAGCTGAAGGCCCTCGTCGCTTCCTAGGATTATTTACGATTTCTGCCTCGTGACGGCTAAGAAACTGCCGTGATGGGTCAGATTTAAGACGGGCTCAGCTTTTATAAACGCGGATTTTGCGGTTGCGGTGCTTCCAGTCCTTGGCCTCGGGCATCAGACATCAGGCATCGTTGTTGTGGGTCGCTTCGTCGGGCCGACGCGCGGGATGGCCGATTCATAATCAACAACGAAGCCTGACGCCCGAGGCCTGAAGCCTTCTGGCATTGAGTACAACTGAATAATCCCGGTTTAACCCAAGATGGAAGCGGAGGACTCCATGACGAAATCGCTCTTCTGGTCCACCTTCGTAACCATTTTTTTGGCGGAGATCGGGGACAAAACCCAGTTGGCGGCCATGACCGCCACCGCGAAAAGTGGCGCGGTGCTCACGGTTTTTTTCGCCGCCAGCGCGGCCCTTGTCGTGGCCACCGCCGTCGGTGTTTCCTTTGGTGAGATTCTTTTCCGACTCATCCCTGAACATTTGATCCGCTACCTCGCAGGGGCTGCATTTATCTGCGTCGGAATTTGGGTCATGGTCAAAGGGTGAGCCAGGGATGAGCCAGGGATGAGTGCAGGCACCGATACTCTTTTCTACGATGGCGAGTGTGGCCTTTGCCACCGGACGGTCTCCTTTGTGTTGAACCGGGGAGAAAAGGGGCAATGCTTCAGGTTTGCACCCCTTCACGGTGACTCTTTTCGAGCCCACATCCCCGCAGAGCAGCGCCTAGATTTGCCGGACAGCGTGGTGATTTTCACGGCGGCGGGGGCCGTGCTGGTGAGAGCCCAGGCCGTCGCCCACATCCTCCATCGCCTGGGGGGCGGCTGGCGCGCCCTAGGGTGGATGGGTCGCATCCTGCCGCGTTTCGTAGCGGATGGGCTCTACAACTTCATCGCCCGCATCCGTCATCGTCTGTTCAAAAAACCTCAGGATGTATGCCCGATGATGAGCCCCGAACAACGCAAGCGATTTGATTTGTAGGCCATTGCATCAAAATAACTTGAACATTGATTCGGAGCATCACCCATCGCGCCGGACTTCGTCCGGCCTTAGGGGCCGTGTCAAAATAGCCTGAACTGCACAGGATATTTTGACCTGGCCCCTAACGGTTCAGCTGGAATTGAATCGCGCCCATGATCGCGATGGGCGCGGTGGCTGCCCTAAGGATGCTGCGACCGAGGCAAACGGCCTGCCAGCCAGATTCGCGCAGTGCGGAAAATTCTTCATCCGTGATGCCGCCTTCAGGGCCGCAGGTGAAGGCCAGACTTTCTTCACTGAAAGTAGGATTCGGTTGGCCGGTTTGCAGTTCATAGGCTACCCATTTTTGGACGGTGTTCCAGGTGTAGAGCGCCGCTACAGATACAGGCTCACGGAGATCCGGAAGCCGCGTTCGGTGGCTTTGTTCGACCGCAGAAAGGATGATGCGATCCCATCGTTCTCGCTTGGCGGCGAATCGTTTGGCGTCGTACTCGCTACGGGCAAATATGATCGGCTGAAAAAGCGTCACGCCAAGCTCCACCAAGGGCGGTAGCCATTCGTCCCAGGTGCCGAGATGAGATGTGACCGGGAGGCAGGCCTGAAGTTCAATGGTGCTTTCACGGGTTTCCTGAAGCGGCGCCACCAGCCGTACGATAACTTTGTCGACTTTGTCGCGAGAAATTTCTGACACCTCCGCTTTCCATGGGCCACCGGGGAAAAGCAACTCCAGTGCGGCTCCAGGCTTTAGCCGCAGCACGTTCAGGTGCTTGGCCTGTTCAATCGCAAGCCTCAGTAGCGCGCCTTCCTCCAAAGTCTCGGGGTCGTTGACGACAAATCTCGGCAAGCTCATGCCCTATTGTCCCCGCAGGTAGACTGGAAGAGGAGGCTTCTTGATCCAATCTTTGCTGAATGCGGCGCCTTGGTGGGCTTGGCTTGGTTTTCACATTCTCGTATTCGCAATGTTGGCCGTAGACCTGGGAGTTTTTAATCGCAAGGCTCATGCGCCTAGCGTCAAGGAGGCAGCGGCTTGGAGTGCCGTGTGGATCACCCTAGCCTTGAGCTTTAACGCATTGATCTTCAAGACCGAAGGCCATCAAAAAGGCCTGGAGTGGCTCACGGCCTTCCTGCTTGAAAAGTCGCTCAGCGTGGACAACCTCTTTGTGTTCGTGTTGCTCTTCGCCAGTTTTAAAGTGGATTTGCGGCATCAACACAAGGTGCTTTTCTGGGGTGTGTTAGGCGCGCTCGTGATGCGGGCGGTCATGATCCTGACCGGCACGGCGCTGCTGAACAGATTCCATTGGATGATGTACGTTTTCGGTGGTTTCCTCATTTTCACGGGGCTGAAAATGCTGCTGAGTTCGGACGCAGAGCGCGATCCATCAAGGCATCCCGCGGTACGGCTCTTTAAAAAACTGGTGCCCTTTGACGAACAGGGTGGGCACGAGCGATTTTTTTCCATGGTGAAGGGCCGTCGCTGCGCTACACCGATGCTGCTGGTGCTGCTCTGCGTGGAAATTACGGATTTGGTGTTCGCGGTAGATTCCATTCCCGCCGTGTTGGCCGTGACTCGTGATCTATTTGTGGTCTACACCAGCAACGTGTTCGCAATCCTCGGCCTTCGCAGTCTCTACTTCCTGTTGGCGAAAATGATGGACCGCTTCCATCGCCTAAAGACGGGCCTCGCGGTTATCCTCGCCTTCGTCGGTGTGAAAATGTGCATCGTGGAGTGGTGCAAGATTCCCACCTTCATTTCGCTGTTCGTGATCGTGTTGGTGTTGGTCGTGAGCGTGACCGTAAGTTTGGCTTGGCCAGCGACGGAGAAGGTCTGATGCGCATTTGGCACCACAGCCTGGAGGCCGCACCGGCCGCGGGCCCGCACGTGGTGACGCTCGGTAATTTCGATGGGGTCCATCGGGGCCATCGAGAATTGTTAGAGCACGCGGCCCAGCGTGCGAGAGCGAAAGGCCTGCCATCCGCCGTGGTGACGTTTGATCCTCATCCCACGGTCATCGTGGCGCCCGAGCGCAAACCGTTGCTCCTGATGACCCTTTCTCAGCGGCTCGCGGTTTTTGAATCCACAGGCATGGACCTGGCTTGGGTGATTCCCTTTTCTCGCGCTTTTTCGGAGCTGAGTCCCGAAGCTTTCCTGACCCAATTTCAGCGTGCCCTCTCTCCGGTAGAACTGCACGTGGGCCGCGCCTTCGCGTTCGGCCGAGATCGTGCCGGAGACGTAAAAACGCTCGAAACCTGGGGCGCTGCCAATGGCTGCGAGGTCCATGTCCATGCGCTCAAGGCACCGGACGGGGGTCACCTGTCCAGCACGCGCATTCGTGAGGCGCTGGACGCCGGCGACGTAGAAGGCGCCGCGTTGCTACTGGGCCATCCTTACGCGCTCACGGGCATTGTGGTGGAAGGTGATCGTCGTGGCCGCCACCTCGGATTCCCCACGGCGAATCTGCATTGGGAGCAGGAGCAACTGCCCGCCAAGGGTGTCTATGTTTCAGAAGTTCGCAGCCGACATTTGGAAGGCTCATCCTTGGGGCTGACCAATGTGGGAGAAAAACCCACCTTTTCTGGAAAGAAATTGACGGTTGAAACCTTCCTTCCGGGGTTCGAGGGGGAGCTCAATCTCTATGGTGCCACGTTGGAGCTACGCTTTTTGCATCGTCTCCGTGGTGAGCGGCGATTCGATGGTGTGGAGGCGCTTCGGACCCAGATCGCTGCGGATGTGGCGGAAGGTCAAGCTTGGTGGGACAATGACCGATTGGGCTGAATTCACTTGAGCCACTCAGGAGTTTAATCATGAAGCTGAAATCTATCACCCTCGCTGCCGCATTTCTCACCGTGACGGGTCTTTCTGCTGATACCCAAAAGGTCACCCCTGCCGTCAAGCCGGTGGAAAAGGCCATCAACAAAGAAAAGGTTGAAGCCATCAAAAAGTTGCTGGCCACCATGGGTGCGGTAAAGGGTAATGTGGACGGCGCTAAAGAAGCCATGAAAGAAATGAAGAAGAACAGCAAATCCGTCAATCCAAAGTTCTGGGATGACTTGGATAAGAGTGTCAACGCGAGTGTCTTTGAAGAGCTGCTCGGCACGGTCTATGACCGCTACTACACAACTGATGAAATCAAGGCCATCACCAAGTTCTATCAGACTCCAGCGGGCAAGGCTTTCATGGACAAGAATGTCAAGGTCTCGAGCGAATCTGGCCACATCTTGCAGATGTACATGGACGGCCAATCCAAAGACCTGATGAAGAAGTACGGCACTC
>JAYVXV010000345.1:0-3173 GCA_043784905.1 Holophagaceae bacterium
TGCGAAACCCATCCGCGGCCGGCTCCAGTACAGCGAATGAGGCCACATCGGTCTGCTCTTGTGAAGCATCCGTGCGCCCCGGCGAGAACGGAACCTTGACCTCAATCCCGGCCTTCTTTGCAGCTGCCTCAACCGCCGCGCAGCCGCCCAGAACGATCAAGTCAGCCAGCGAGATCTTCTTGCCACCCGACTGCGCGCTGTTGAAGGCCTTCTGCGTCGCTTCCAGGGACTGCAGCACCTTCGCCAATTCAGCCGGTTGATTCGCTACCCAATCCTTCTGCGGCGCAAGGCGAATGCGCGCCCCGTTTGCCCCGCCGCGCTTGTCGCTGCCGCGGAATGTTGCCGCCGACGCCCAGGCGGTCGTGACCAGTTGGGAAATGGAAAGTCCGGATGCGAGAACCTTGGCCTTCAGGGCAGCAATGTCCTGCTCACCGATCAATTCATGATCGACCGAGGGGAGCGGGTCTTGCCACAGCTGCTGCCCCTTCGGAACCAGCGGGCCAAGGTAGCGTGCGATCGGCCCCATGTCGCGGTGCGTCAGCTTGTACCAGGCCTTGGCGAAGGCGTCTGCGAATTCTTGTGGATTCTTGTGGAAGCGCCTGGAAATCTTCTCGTAGGCAGGATCCATCCTCAGCGAGAGGTCGGTGGTGGCCATAAACGGGGCATGTCGCTTTGACGGGTCGTGGGCATCCGGCACGGTGCCCGCCCCAGCTCCGTTTTTGGGAGTCCACTGGTGAGCACCGGCAGGGCTCTTCGTCAGCTCCCACTCATAGCCAAACAGTGTGTCGAAGTAGCTGTTGTCCCACTTCACCGGGGTGGGAGTCCATGCGCCTTCCAACCCGCTGCTGACCGTGTGGACACCTTTACCGCTGCCAAAGCTGCTGGTCCAGCCGAAGCCCTGTTCGGCGATATCGGCGCCCTCGGGTTCCCGGCCCTTGTGGTCTTCAGAGGAAGCGCCGTGGGTTTTGCCGAAGGTGTGCCCGCCGGCACACAGTGCAACTGTTTCCTCGTCATTCATCGCCATGCGGGCGAAGGTCTCACGGATATCGCGTGCCGCGGCGACCGGATCCGGGTTGCCATTGGGGCCTTGCGGGTTCACGTAAATCAGGCCCATCTGAACGGCGCCGAGAGGGTTCTCAAGTTGACGGTCGCCGCTGTAGCGCTTGTCGCCCAGCCATTCGGCCTCAGGACCCCAGTAAATGTCTTCTTGTGGCTCCCAAACGTCCGCGCGCCCACCGGCGAAACCGTAGGTCTTGAACCCCATCGACTCCAGGGCGACGTTACCGGTGAGAATAATCAGGTCGGCCCAGGAAAGTTTCCTGCCGTACTTTTGCTTGATCGGCCAGATCAGGCGGCGCGCCTTGTCGAGGTTCACGTTGTCTGGCCAGCTATTGAGGGGCGCAAATCGCTGTGTGCCAAAGCCAGCGCCGCCGCGACCATCGGCGATACGGTAGGTGCCTGCGCTGTGCCACGCCATGCGGATGAAGAACGGTCCATAGTGGCCGTAGTCCGCAGGCCACCAGTCCTGCGAATCCGTCATCAACGCATGGAGGTCCTTGACCACGGCATCCAGGTCGAGGCTCTTGAACTCCTTAGCGTAGTTGAACGCCTTGTCCATAGGATTGGACTGAGGTGAGTTCTGCTGAAGCAGCTTGAGGTTCAGCTGATTAGGCCACCAGTCCGCATTTGTCCTGGCCCCAGCCACGGTAGGTTTGGGAGCCCCGCTCGAGAACGGGCATTTGGGTTCGGTTGACATGGTTCTCTCCGTTGGTTATTTGCAATTCACTAACTAGTCAAATGTAGTGAATAGGTAATTTAAAAGCCCCATTTTGATGGCGTGGGAGGATGAGCCCCGAGACTTGAGCCGGGGCTTGGGATTGAAAAGGAGTGTTGCAATGAGCAGATGTGGTGTTTCAAGTATTGGCATCGAGAAGTTCCTGCTTGTTGATACGCCCTGTGACTGCCCGGGTCAAGGGAAAGACAGAGCTTCCGCGACCCTCGGCGGTCGGAGTTGAATTGCGCTCCAGGTTTTCGAGTTTCTTCAAGTTTGATACGGCGGTGGTCGTCTGGTCGTAGGCTATGCTGTGGCCGCAGGAATCGAGGCCCTCATCTGCCAGAGCTTCGGGGGCGACCGACTTTCTCGATTTCGCGTTGAGCGCGAGCACACCGAAGGCCGAAATCGGCATAAGCGACACTAACGGATCGCCCCGAAATGCGCGGGTCGCTCCGCAAGTATCGCTAATAGTGGACCCTGTGCATTCGCGGTGGCGGAGCAAGCGCGGTGAGGCACCGAATAGGGCTGATATGCTGCTGCATGGCAAACCACGGCAAAAGCCGCTTCATTCCTAAATCCGCAGCCCGCGCAACTAATCGCCGTCCTGATCGGCCCAGACCTTCAGCTCCGCCCAAGCCCCAGGCGGCGTATCGCGACTTTGAGACTTTTGAAGCCACGTACCTGGGTCATCCCGAAGGCAACGGCGGATTCCTGCGACCCGCTGGGATGGCCAAGGCCGCGAAGATGGATTTGCTGGTGGATTGGCGGGAGCCGCACAACGCCATCCACGGCGACAAGGTGATGGCCGAGATCAGTGGTGAAACCAATGAAGGCCGGACCAAGGCCCGCATACTAAAAGTTTTATCGCGTAGCCCTGACCCTCTCCCCGCGCATTTGCAGCACCAGGCTTGGGGTTGGCGCGCGATCCCTATCGAGCCGCGCTTTGCTCAAATAATCACGGTTCCCGAATCGGAGTTGGCGCAGGACGGTGATTTGGTGAGTGTTGTTCTGGACCCTGATCCCGAAGCCAAACAGCTGCAAGGCAAGGTGGTGGCGCGGCTTGGCAAGTCTACGGATTTGAAGATTGAAAATAAACTCACCGCCGCCCTGTTCAATTTGAGAACGGAATTCCCCGACGCCGTCATGAATGAATTGGCGCCCTTTCCCACCTCCATTCCCGAAGCATGGACAAAAGGCCGCGAGGATCTTCGCGCACTCGTCATCGTCACCGTAGATCCGCCCACTGCGAAGGATTTCGATGACGCCATCTCGCTGGAAGTCTTGCCAGATGATGCAGGTTGGGTGCTTGGCGTCCACATTGCCGACGTGAGTCACTACGTCCAAGAAGGCGGACCACTGGATAAGGAAGCCAACCTTCGCGGCACGTCAGTGTACTTTC
>JAYVXV010000346.1:0-3160 GCA_043784905.1 Holophagaceae bacterium
CCATTGGGCGCGAGCAGGCTCGATGAAAGACTTCTTTGTATCCGACGACGCTCGGAATTGAGCGATTCCACCCGCTCGGCCAATCGTTTCGCTTCGGCCGGATCCCGTGTCAGCAAAAGCCGCACGGCGTCTTCGGCGCCACCCATGCGTCCCACTGCGTTGAGACGAGGCGCCACGCCAAAGGCGATGTCTTGGGCACGCACCACGGCTCCTGGTTCGATGCGCGCGGCTTTCAGCAAGGCCGCCAACCCAGGCCCATTGGCCCCGCGCAAGGCCTCGATCCCGCGCCTGACCAGCAGCGCATTTTCGCCGTTCAAAGGCATCATGTCGGCGATGGTTCCGATGGCAACGAGCTTCAGCAGACCATCCAGAAAAACCACATCTTCGCCCTTAGGTGTCGGCACCGCATCCAGCAGCGCCTGGGCCAGTTTGAATGCCACCCCAACGCCCGCCAGACCTCGGTTTAAATAGTCCCCAAGATGAGGATGCACGACCGCTTTCGCAGCCGGTAATTCAGAGGCTAAGGCGTGATGATCCGTAATGACCCAATCCATACCCAGCTCGGCGCTGGCGCGAACTTCCTCCACGGATCGCACCCCGCAATCCACCGACACTAAGAGATCAGGATTCCGAGTCTCTTTCAGCTCGTGGATGCAATCCATGTGCAAACCGTAGCCATCAGAAAAGCGATTCGGAATAAAAAAGCTCGCTTTGGCGCCCAACTTTTCAAGCACCCGAATCAGGAGCGCCGACGAGGTGACGCCATCCACGTCGTAATCGCCGTAAACACAAATGGACTGGCCCCTTTCAATGGCTTCACGGATGCGCACCACGGCCTCGGCCACACCCGGCAGCAAGTAGGGATCGGTGGTACGGGACCACGCCGAATCCAAACGCCAAGCCAAATCGTCGGGCTGATCCAGGCCTCGCAGCCAGGCCAGGCGCGCAGCTTTGGAATCCAAATCCCAGGTTTGCGCCATGCGCAACCAAGGTTCAGCTCCTGGTGCAAACGGGGGAATGGCGCGGCGGAGACGCCAGGGCTTGGCGCTCGCGCCGTTGGGCTCCATGTCTAGCCCACGCTGCCCATGCGCGCAAACTTTTGGTAGCGCGCTTCCACCAGGTCTTCCTCGCCCAGGTCCGCCAATTCGGCGAAAGCCTCACACACGGCCTCTTTGAGCGCGGCGGCAGCCCCATCCCAATCGCTGTGCGCCCCCCCCAAGGGTTCAGGCACAATGCCGTCAATAACACCGAGATCTTTCAGCGCCGGAGCGGTCATCTTCAAGGCACTCGCGGCTTGGGGTGCCATGGCGGAATCTTTCCAAAGGATCGAAGCGCAGCCTTCTGGCGTAATCACGGAATAGACCGAGTTCTCCATCATCAAAACGCGATCAGCCACCCCCAACGCCAACGCGCCGCCAGAACCGCCTTCGCCGATGATCACGGCCACCACGGGTACCCGGAGCTTGGCCATTTCGAGAAGGTTGCGCGCAATGGCTTCGGCCTGGCCTCGCTCCTCAGCTTCCACGCCTGGATAAGCCCCCGGCGTGTCAATGATGGTCAAGATCGGGTGGTTGAATTTTTCCGCCAATCGCATCAGTCGCAGAGCTTTGCGGTAGCCCTCCGGCTTCGGCATCCCGAAATTGCGCATGATTTTCTGCTTGGTGTCACGTCCCTTTTGCTGACCGATAATCATGACGGCGTTGCCATCAATCCAGCCCATGCCACCTACGATGGCCGCATCGTCGCTGAAATTTCGATCTCCGTGGACCTCGTCAAATCGGTCACAGATTCGCTCGATGTAGTCCAAGGTATAGGGCCGCTTGGGATGGCGCGCCAACTGGACCCGCTGCCAATCCGTAAGGTTCGCAAAAGCTTCGGCCTTGAGCTTTTTGAGCTTCTTTTCAAGCTTTTCCATCTTGGACGATTGGGCTGGGTCCATTTCCAAGGCCCGGATTTCGGCCTCCATCTCAAGAATAGGCTTCTCCAACTGGGCCAGATCCAGGGCCTGTTCCGGGGACGAGTTGCTCATGCGGCCTCAATCAAGTGGTTCTATCTGAGTGTAGCTGAATGGGAGCCTTGTCAGGCATTGCCGCACACCCATAGTGGGGATATATGGAATTCCCAATAGGAGGTTTCCCATGCGCCTGAGCCCTTTGTTTCGCTCGATGCTTCTCTCGATTTCGTTGGTAGCTGCGGTTCCACCCGATGTTAAGGAGAGTGTTAAGAGGGATGTAAAACAGGTGGACGTCAAAGAAATTGACGCCACCAAGCTGCCCAACATTCCAGGACCCCAGACCAACCGGATGACCGATCCCGCCCGTGATTTGAATTTCACGGGTATCGAAGCCCAGATCCGCACTCAGGGCCGTCGCACGGGATTCGTGCAACCAGCCGTGGCCCTCCCTTACGGCGCCTTGAAAGTGTCCGATAAAGTGACCAGCATGGCGGGATGGAAGGCCTATCGAGTGGATGTCCCAGCCAAAGGGGCCATTCATGTTCGCCTTCGCGGGGATCACGAGGCCTGGTTCCGGGTCGGCACCGTGAACCGATGGGGCGTCCTTGAAAAAGGGATGCTCCAGAACGTCATCCCCACCGGAAATCCCGAAGCCAGTTACAAAAATCCCAAGGATGAAACCGTATCCATCTTTTTCATCGTGGACACCACGGAACTCAACGTGCAGGGCGAGACGTACACCCTGGAGGTGTCGCCGACATGATGAGGTCATGATGGAAGGGTGCTGAACCCACCCTTTCCCATTCTCGGTCTTAGCGGCGGCATTGCGGCGGGGAAAAGTTTTGTCGCGCAGCAGTTGGCGGAGCGCGGTTGGGCGGTCATTGACGCGGATCAATTGGCGCGAGAAGTGGTGGAACTGGGGCACGAAGGGCTTTCGGAAATCGCGGCGGCATTCGGTCCCCAAGTGCTCAATCCCGATGGAAGCCTGAACCGTGCCGCCCTGGGCAAACGAATTTTTGGTGATGACGCCGCCCGAACCCTCCTCAATAACCTGCTTCATCCACGCATCGAATCCTTGCGCCAAGAAAAATTGGCGGCATTGCCTGCGGATACGAAAGGCGCCGTCCTGGATGCGGCGCTTTGGATTGAGCGGAGCCGATCTCATCACTTTGATGCGTTCTGGATCGTGACCGCGCCGCAGCCGCT
>JAYVXV010000347.1:0-3154 GCA_043784905.1 Holophagaceae bacterium
GCTGGATCCAGCGCATGCACGAGAAGCTGGCCGAAGAGCACCACATTAAGGTGAAGTATTCCACCCTCACGCGGATGCTCCGCAACCTGGGCATTAGCATAAGTCCAGAGACCCGGTGCAGCCGAGTGCCCGATGAGCCCGGGGCGGAGATGCAGCACGACACCACTGTCTATCAGGTCAACCTGGGGGACCAGACGGTGAGATTGGTCGCCACCATTCTTTACCTGCGCTATTCCAAACGGCGTTACCTCAAGTTTTACCGCACCTTCAATCGCTTCCGGATGAAGTGTTTCTTTCATGAGGCCTGGACCTGTTGGGGGTACGCCGCGGGGCAATGCATCATTGACAACACCAACCTGGCCCGTCTGCGCGGCACCGGCGCCCAAGCCGTGATGATCGCCGAGATGGAAGTTTTCGCCAAACCGTATGGCTTCCGTTTTGTTTGCCACGAAAAGGGGCACCCCGATCGCAAGGCGGGCGAAGAGCGCAGCTTCTGGACCACGGAAACCAATTTCCTGCCGGGCCGTACTTTCCATGACCTTGAAGACCTCAATCGCCAGGCTTTGGAGTGGTCGACCGTGCGCATGGAACATCGCCCCCAAACCAAAGCCGCCATCATTCCCGCCAAAGCCTTCGAGCATGAGTGCGGCTACCTGACCAAACTCTCGGTCCATTTGCCGGCTCCCTATCAGGTCTTAAGCCGCGGCACCGACCAGTACGGCTTTGTGGCTTTTGACGGCAACTATTACTGGGTGCCCGGAACCAAGCGCCAAGACGTGAAGGTCTTGCAATACAGCGACCGTTTAAAGATCTATCTGGCCCGAGTGTGTCTGGTGGAATATCCGTTGCCGGCCGATGGCGTCCACAACCAGCGGTTCAGCCCGCCCGATCTGCCCCCGCCGGCTCATCAGCCTCGCCATCGCACGCTCCCAGCGCACGAAGAGGAAAAGCGGCTGCGAGCCTTGGCTCCCGAGCTCTGCGCCTATGTGGACTTCGCCTTAGCGATCAAAGGTGTGCAGCGGCACGCCTTTTTAAGAAGGCTCCTGACCTTGAGCCGGAAAATGACGGCCGTGCTGTTTATCAAGAGCGTCCAACGCGCCCACCATTACCGGATTACCAACCTGGAGAGCCTGGAGCGGATCGCCCTGTTGTACCTCCGAGAGAGCGACGCCCAGCTGCCTTTGGCCGACGTCGATGAGAGCTTTCTGCAACGGGCCGCTTACCTGGAAGGCGCTCTGACCGATCTGCCCGACCTGTCGACCTGCCAACAGCCAGAGGACTCAGAAGGTCCACCAGAACCCAAAGGCCCGGAAGAGCCAGAAGACCCAAAACGGACATGAATGAAGAATTAGCCGCAAAACTCAAATACCTGCACCTGGGCGGACTGCTCGCCCATTGGGAGGACTATCTCTTGCTGGCGGGCGAGCAACGCTTCTCCCACGGGCGATTGCTCACGCATATCGTTGAAGAGGAATACCGGATCAAACGCGACCATCTCCGCCAACTCCGGCTCCAAAAAGCCCGGCTGCCGGAGCCCTGGGTTATCGAGACCTTTCCCTTCGATCGGCAGGCCAAGCTCAATCAGAAAAAGATCATGGCTCTCTACGACACCCTGGGCTACATGACCCATAGCCAGAACATCATTTGGATGGGAGGCACCGGGGTGGGCAAGACCGGTTTGGCCACCAGCTTCTTAACCCATGCCATCGACCAGGGCTATAGCGGCCGCTACGTCCTCTTTGCGGAGTTGGTCGGCCAGTTCTACCAATCCGTCGCCGATCACTCCGAAGCCACCTTGCTCACCAAATACCTCTCCTACGACTGCTTGCTCATTGACGAAATTGGCTATATCGAGGTCGAACCCATTCAAGTGGGGATTTTCTTTACCCTCATGCAGAGGCGGCACAAGAAAAAGTCCACCCTCCTCACTTCCAATCTGGGCTTTAGCGAGTGGGGCTCTTTTCTCAAGAACCCGCATCTCACCGCCGCTCTGGTCGATCGGCTCACCGAGAACAGCCATGTCTTCAACATGAAACAGTGCGTGACGTTGAGGCCCAGGTTGACCCCCGAAACGTGAGCCTTGGGACCCTCAGGGACCGCGCCAATCAAGTCCGCGGCATCCCCTTGGAATCGGTGCTCCGTCGGAGTGGAGCCCAACCCGACTGCTACGACCAACGCAAATGGCACACTGCCCAAGGGGTGCTCTCGGTCACCGGCGCCAAATTCATGAACTGGAACTGCGACCAGGGCGGCGGCGGTGCCATCGACCTGGTGATCCACTTGCACAACCTTGGCTTTGCCCAAGCCGTCCAGTGGCTCTGCCAGTCCTTTCCAGATTCCTTTCAGCCGGAAGCGGATCGACTTTTCCCAAAAGCGACTCTGGCCATACCGCCGCCAGAGCCTTCCAAACTCTGGCGCGTCCGGCAGTATCTCATCGGTGAACGTTCCCTTCCTTCGACTCTGATTGATCCCCTCATCCAGTCCGGCGCTCTCTACGCCGATCCCAGAGCCAATGCTGTTTTCCTGCTCTTGGGAAAAGAAAACCAGCCCGTCGGCGCCGAACTGCGCGGCACCACCCCGCGCCCCTGGCACGGGCTAGCCCCCGGTTCTCGAAAAGATCTCGGCTTCTTCGCCATTCCCGCTGGCCCTCTGGCCGCCATCATCCTCGTCGAGTCTGCCATTGACGCCATCAGTTGCTTTGCTCTCTACCCTCAGCATCGCTGTATCTCGACAGCCGGCGCTCGGCCCAACCCGCTCTGGCTGGCCCCCCTTATCGCCCAAGGTTATCTTGTTTACTGTGGCTTCGACGCCGACCCCACCGGCGAAGCCATGGCTCACGCCATGACCGCCCTCCATCCGACCGTCCAGCGCCTCCGGCCCCCTCACCATGACTGGAACGACGTTCTTAAGGCACGAGCCTAGCTCCGCCGCGGCTCTCCCCCGACCACTCGGAATCCCAAACCTTCTCCTTGGAAAGAAGAACCACCGCTCCCTGCTGTGAGCCGATGGTAACATCTTATCTCAGTCCGAGCGGCAAGATACCTGTTAGCGCTATCGATTAACCCTTCTCTGCTCTTTGGAGCACTATCGAGATAACCTCACTTACTCCGATTGGGAGTTCATCACTTTGGGAGTTCGCCGCATCAATACCCTT
>JAYVXV010000348.1:0-10132 GCA_043784905.1 Holophagaceae bacterium
CCCCCCGGCCCAATTTCCAGCAGGCTAGGTGCGGCACAAGCCGCTGTTTCGGCCACGATGCGAGTGATCGCATCCCGCCGCACCAGAAAGTGCTGCCCGAAGGATTTCTTGGCGCGAAGTTCAAAAGGCTTTGTCATCCAGACCCAGCTTCACACAAAACCGGAGACCAACCCTGGCCCCGGATCTCCCATGGGTTCCACCTGGGTTTGGAAGTGTGCCTATTTTTTTTACACTTTCTACTAAGAGTCCCCAACACTCCCCGTGTCAGGACACATAAGTAGCGTAATATCAGTCTGATATTTTTTTTTGTCCCTCCAACGGATCGTCTTAACCTTTTCCTCGAGGTCTAAATTCGTATGAGAAATCGTTCTGCGGGCTTTACGCTCATTGAGTTGCTGGTGGTGCTGGCCATCGTCGCCATCCTGGCGGGTGTGGGGCTGAATCTTTCCGTCAGCCGCCCAACCACCGCAGTCCGGTCTGCCACTGGCGATGTGTATGGAGTTATTCAATCGGCGCAAAATCTGGCCCGCAACTCCGGTCGAAATGTGGCGCTTCAAACGGGTGGAACCGATCCGGGGAAAACCCTGGTCCTTCAGTACGGCTTTTTCGTCCAGAAGGCTGATGGCACGGACGATTTCACAAAAGGGCCTGGAACCACCGCACAGAATCCAGTCATTGGCGAACTCAGAGTGGACGCCTACTTGAGCCGTTATGCCCAGGTGGCGGACGCCACCACTGACCAATTCACCACCATTTCACCTTCGCCCTCCCCAGCCTCCGACGCCGTCCTCAGCGCCATTGAATCCGCGTCCTTCTGGAACACCTCTTCGAACAACCTCTTTTCTGGATCCAGCACACCCACAGCGGTCTTCTTTTTCCAACCTGATGGTCGGCCTAATCAGGATTTCTTTGTCCCCATCGTGGGCGTCAGAAGTGGTGTTCTTTCAAAAACGCTCCCCTTGGGCTTGATCCTCGCATCCCGCAACAAGGGGCTGCTCGGCTTCACCAAACCCACCAGTAATGACTCCAACTCACCATGGCGGCGACTATGACCTCCAACCACCCAAACAAGCGCACGTCAGGTTTTTCTCTCGTTGAGTTCTTGATGGTGGCCCTCATCCTTGGCGTAGGTCTGCTTGGCCTCACGGCGCTGACAACCATGGCCATCCGCGGGTATGGGAATAGCCGCACCCGTGATGTTGCAGCTCATCTGGCAAGCAGCGTGCTTGATCGCCTCACGCTCGATGGTCGGCTCAGCGCAGCGCTGAGGGAAAACAACACGACCACCTTTCCCGCCGGGACCTTGGTGGCCAACGCTTCAGACAATACCGTGAATGCCTATGTGGACCCTAACGGGTCCACCAACTACGACATCCAAGGCCTCCCCACCACTACTACACCTATTTTCAAGGTGTCCTGGGTGCGCCGTGCCCCAAAAAGTGGAATTGTGCCGACCGCTTCGAGCCAGTCCCTTTCCAATGAGGTCGTAGTGAATGTTTGGTGGGTTGAAGCCCAAAAGAACTCATCCAACGTCACCACCACCGCCAATCACTACCTGAGCATCAGCCGCTCGATCCGATACTGAGAGACTGCCATGACCCACTCCAAGCGCTTCTCTAATACCGGATTCTCCTTGGTGGAGTTGATGGTCGCCCTGATCTTCATTTCCGTCTTAATGGCCGGCATGCTCAAGGTGTACGGAACCTCCATCCAAAGCTTCGCTGCCGCCAATGAGACGGTGAAGGCCCAACGGGACAACCGCTGGGCGGTGCAGAACCTCTCCGATGACTTGGAAACCGCCGGATATTTCTTCTTTTCCGCTGGTCGTACGCTTGGGGCGGGCGTCAGCATCGCCTCGGGCGCCCAAAACCCCATGATGCTCTTCCCTGGTCAGACCATCACGAATCAAGCCGTCACCAATCCTGGAAATCCATCTTCGGGGACCACTGCGGAAACCATCACCTTTGACGAAATTCAATTCCTCCGTGACGACATCCTCCCCGTCTCAGGGTCTCTGACCGCCATTCCCCCCGACTCCGCCCACATCCAAGCCACGCTTACCAACGGGGACTTCAGTTTGGTTAAGCCCGGTGATTTCGTGGTCCTCATGGACGCGGCCCCTTACCAAATGGTGATGGTGACGGCGACCCCGGCATCAGGCACCAGCGGGACCCTCACCCTCAATACCACCGCAGTGCAGGATCCCAACACCGGTGCGGTCATCACCGCCGCCGTCTTGAATCTATATCACCAACCGGGTGTGGACCTCCTTTTCGTGCGGCCATCCCAAGTGCTTCGCTATACCCTTCTTCCCCTGGCCCTTGATCCATCGAACACGCTTTCGACGGTGCCTTGCCTGGTGCGTGACGAACAGCCATACCCCTCAGGGGGCGCCCTGCTTACCTGGCCCGTGGCTACCGCTAACGCGGCCACCCTAAGCGCAGCGAATGTGGTCCGGACCATCCTGGCCGAGAACGTCACGGGCCTCCGCTTCGACATGAGCCTGGACCTGGGAACCACCTGGACCCGGGCGGGGAGCTGGAGCTCCACTCAGACCAACCTCAACACCCAATTGGGTGCGTTGACGACTAAATATCCCGGGCTTGGCTACGCCACCTCCACCGCCGACGCCACCAATCCGCTCTGGTATCGCAGTGCTCCTTTGCTCTTTAGGGCCGATATCACCACCCGCACCCTGCTGAAGCGAGCTGAATACAGCGGCGTGGCCAACACCGCCACCTACCGAACCCGTACCCAGACAATTTTGGTCCAGCCCCGCAATTTCGGTCTTGGCATTTGAGGTCTCCCGTGAACCCTGATTTCCGCCCCCTGCATTCTCCCCACAACCGCGAGCGCGGCGGCATAACCATCATCGTGGCCCTGGTGCTCATTATGCTGATGGGACTCGCTGCCTTTGGCATGGCCAGAAACTCCATCCGCGAACTGGCAAGCAGCGGCAGCGTGATCCAAGGCAGCAAGGCCTCCGGCGCCGCTGATGCTGGCCTCGATTGGTATATCACCTGGTCCCATCCTGACAACGTCAGCTTGGCCCTGGGTAACGCGGGAGCCGTAGGCAATTACGCGCTCGCAATAGCCCTCAACGATATCAAGAGGCCCAATGGGGCTTGGCGTACCACTTTGCTCGCCGACGGGCTGTTAGCCAGCAGCGCACCTAGCCGAGTTTGGGACATGGCCGCCTTAGTCAAGAGCAACGAATCACAAATCGCGGCCAACGAAATGGTTTTCGATAACACCAATCAGAGTGCAGTCCTTCAGGCCACGAACTCAGGCGGCAGCCCCGTGGTGCAAAGCTTCAATTTGCAGGTCCGCTTCCTCGGCTTCGCACCCGTCTTTCTCACCGGTGGGGGAGGCAATGCCTCTGGTGGTACCAGCCAGATTGCGAATGCGACCCAGGACACCGTTTGGCAAATTATCAGCACGGGTAACGCCGCCATCCCCATTGGGGGCGGCAACTATATCCGCTATCAACAGGGCCGAGAAATGATCGGCACCCAAGCGCTCGCCCAGACCACGCACTGATCCACTTTTTTCCCCTTTTACTTAGAGCCCGGGAGGCTCCCTATGTCCACGACTACCCGTTTTCGCGCATTGTTTCTGGGCCTCGTCGCGCTCTTGGCCGCAAGGCCTTTGGCCGCTCAGATGGACCCTCGCCTACAGGGCACCGTCTCTGACCTGCTCGACGTGTATAAGGTAGCCCCGGCCAAGCCGGAGCTGCTGACCGTCTACGACTTCTCGGGGTCCATGCACGCCGTGTACTGGAACGGGGCTTATTACACCGGGCCTGGGCAGACAGACCACAGCGCTCAATGGGACAACATGTTCGGAGGGACGGGCGGGGACTTCCCGGGCATCGTTCCGGCCTTCGACGCCAATGGCTACATCTATATGCTGGAAGGCAGTGGGTACGTGGACAGCAGCGGAGTAGGCAATATCTGGAATGAAACGCAGGCCTCCCAGTTCCAGAAGGTCAGCAACAAGCCCACCGCCCAACTGGTCAAGCCGGATGGCACCCTCATCGTAATCAATCATCTCCTCCTATACAGCCAGTCGAGTCTGATGGCTTTCGTGCAGCAGGCCAGCCACCTCCGCGTGACTGCCACCGCCAATGTGGTTCTGGGGGGTATCTCCAGGTCTGTGACGCGAACGATTGATCTTCCCATTCCCTGGGAGATCATGGACAACACCAGCTTCACCGCCGCGAATCCGATCCCGCCCCTCCAGATCCCCGACCCCCTGGGAAACGGTGGCGCCGGTGGTCCCAGCACCACCGCCGACACGCTCTACAAGACCCCCGTGAACGTTGTTAATAACCCAGACGGGGGCAATTTCGACAAGATTGGCCGCTTCCATTACAACAAGGACTTCCTCTGGTGGGTTTTCTTTGGAACGGATATCCGCAACAGCACCAATAACGGCAGCAACAACTCGGGCAAATTCGTGATCCCGGCGGTTTCCGCAGACACCGTGGCGGGTCTCTCCAGCACCGCCTACGAACCCACCGCCCCCCTGCCCGCCTTCGGCATCCCCAACGCCTACCCCGCCTTCACCTGGCAGAACGGCCTGGCCAACATGGCCCGATTTCAGGCCCTGAAACACGCCACCCTCATCGCCTGGTTCGCCAACCAGAATAAGGTCTGGTGGGGCGCCCGCTACCTGGATGGATCCGAGGAAGGGCTGAACACCGTCAACACCAACAACGGCAACGCCTCTTCCCCGAATCCCGACCGAAATATCAACCTTTTCCGGCCTGCAAACAATTCCAGTTCCCTGGATCAGTCCATCCCTAAATTCACCGCTTTCGCGCCAGTCTCCAGCACACCCCTTACCTATGCCTTCGCCAATGCCTACGCCCAACTGGCGCTCCGCAAGGATCCGTCCAGCAGCTTCGGCACCAGCTCCGGCGGCGGCCAGAGCGGCACGGAAAACCCGATTCCGCCTTGCCGAAAATCTTTTGTGGTGGTCTTCACGGATGGCATCGCCAACGACGCCTACGCCTACGACAGCAATGGCAACCTGGCCCAGAGCGCCATTGGCGGCTACGACCCCTACCAGAGGACCAGTGCCGGTGTGGCCACCCTGACCGAGGCCCTCGGCAACACGGCCGTGAACGGCTATGGGACTTCGAAATTGAACCCCAGCGCCAATGGCCAGCTCAGCCCAGGCGGTCCCAGTTTGTTTAACATCTGGACCCTGGCGGGCATCGCGGCCCACTATTCCCCCGCCCAGGCTACGGCCCTTACCTCCGCCACGTCCTACCCCATCACCTCGGCCATGCCCTTCCGCATCACGGATCGGGGTGCCACCGTCGCCGCGCCCCGAAAGATCCGCACCATGACCATTGGGATGAGTCTGGCTGGATCACTCACTGACGCCACCAGCGGCAAGAGCGATCTTTTCCGCGCAGCTCTGTACGGCAATCCCGATGCGAAGACGTGGAACCTCGGGGTCGCACCCTATGATCCCACCGACCCCAACAGCGATCCCACGGTCAATCCCTTCTTCTTTGACGCCACGGATACCTCCAAGCTGAGCTCGGCCATGAGCGCAGTGCTTGCGGAGGTGACCGCAGGTTCGGCCTCGGTCGCCGCCCCGGCCAGCCCCTTGGTGGGGTTGTCCCTCGGCAGCCAGGCCTATCTCGGCCTTTTCCAAACCGTCAATGGCCCGCGCTGGAAGGGCGACCTGCTGATGACCGGACTCTACGTCGGTGCTCAAGGCGTCAGCTTTGTAGATGATTTGGGCCACCCGGTCACCAACGTGGACGACCAAAACGCCATCTGGTCCGCCAACCTCAACATCTTCAACAACGCGTCTCGCACCTGGAAGACCCGCAACATTTACACGAACATTCCGGGGACCACAACCGTTGTAAAATTCGATGAATCTAACACCACGAACATTACGGCGGCCGTGGTGGGTGCGCCCGACGCTGTCACCCGCCTGGCTTACATCCGATTCATGCGCGGCGCCGAAACGGCGGCCGAGGTCAGCCCCGCCGGCGACTCGGACTTAACCCCTCGCAACGACATTATGGGCGACATCGTCAACAGCGCCCCCACCGTGCTGGAATACCCAATCTCGACTCTGACAAGCGCCATTAGCTCTAAGCTCGTGACCGTTCTTGGGACGGTGCCTGCGAGTTCCACCCCCCACTTCAGGGTCATCTTTTCCGGTGACAATCAAGGTATCTTCCATGCGTTTGGTGAAGTGAGCTGGACCACCCCAGGAACGATTCCCTTCACCACCACCAACCCCGTCACCCTGGTCACCACCACGGTCAATGTGGCCGCCGAAATCGCCCATGGCGACGTGGATGAGCTGTGGGCCTTCATTCCCGGCGAGTTCCTCAAAAACATCAGTCAATTGCGTTTCAAGACCAATCCTCATCGCTACATGGTGGACGGCAATCCAACCGTGTATTTTAATGATGTTCCAGCTTCGGGCCAGGTCCGTGGAAACGGCGTCGTGGATGGTAGCGATGTCGTGCGCGTCATCATGGGCCTGCGCAAGGGCGGTCGCTCCTACTATGCTTTCGACTTCTCCAACCTGGCCAATGTTGTCGCCAACACTGGTGCGATCATGCCCTGGAAACTGGTTCCCGACGACATCCCCAATTCAGCTGTGGGTTCAAACAACGTCATGCGACACATGGGTTTCTCCACCTCTACGCCACAAGTGGGCCGGGTGGATACCAACGCGGCCACCAACCAGGATCTTGTATTCCTCGGTGGCGGCCTAAGCACTTCCGTTGTGGATACAGCCTTCAAGTCTGACGCAACCTTCCTCGACCCCCTGGCCAAGCTGGGGCGCTCCATCGTCGCCTTTGACGTGGTCACCGGCCCCACCAAGAACCTGTACACCTGGAACTTTAACGATTCCGGCTTCGCCGGGACCTACCTCTCGGGAGCCGCCATGGGATGTGTCCCGAGTGGTGTGCAACCTCTGGAGTTCTTCCCCGGCAGCGGCCACACTCAACGCGTTTATTTCGCTGACACGCCGACGGACGGCAATGTCAGCGCCACCCTGCCTCGCGGCGGGGGAATCTGGGCCTTGGGTAATACGGCACTGGCAGCCAACAACGTCATCCGTCTTGACAGCTCCAACATTGATACCTGGACACTTGGGACCACCAACAACACGACCAAAGCCATCCGCCATATTTTCCAGGCCCCCACAGGCTGGAGCATCACTACAACGCCGACGCCCTTCCTCCTCAACAATCCCTATCCCGCTGTCAGAACGGTGGTTCCCAAGACCGCCCCGGTGGCCGTCGGCGTCTCCTTCGGCACAGGCGACCGCAACGATCCGGTGGACAACGACACCATCAACCCGCTCGTGACTAGCGCTCCCAAAGACAACTATCTAAATGTCATCTTTGACCGACAGGATAGCGCCTCTCTTTCGGGTGTGTCCGGCGTGGCTACCAGCAATCTCGACACCGTTGGCATCCAACAGGGCACGACCAGCCTGTCTGGTGATGTCGCGGACCTCACGACTGTCAGCGCGTTCACCGGCACCTTTAATGGCTATTCCGTAAACCCATCCGATCCGGCCTACTACCTCCTTCAAAAGGTGGGGTACAAATTGAACTTGAACCCCGCAGGAACCCATTTGGCAAACGGTGCTGGATACTTTTACCCCAAGACCATCACCAACACCGTGGTGCTGAACGGTGTGCTCTTCTTTAGTGATTTCTTCCCCTCGTCTGGCAGCAGCAACGCCTGCCAGGGCACGGGACTCACCAACACCTACCGCATCTGCAATGTGCTGCAACCCACCTTCAACAGCGGCAATGTCACGGCCAATCCCACCGTTTTCAACGCGCCGGATCCGAACTGCTCGGGCGTCGTGTTGACCTACCCGAATTTGCCCGGTGAGATCACCGCACTTGGTACCTCGGCGGTGATTCAGAGCGGCCAGGGTTCGGCCAACGGCCAGCCCGGCACCATTGATAATGCGGGTGCCAAGGTGGGCGGTTCTTTTGGCAAGACCAGCGGCATCGGATTCAAGCCACGCAGCTGGCGCATCATTCGCTAATTTCAGTGCGCTACATCGTTCAAAAGGGCCTGCAAAGGCCCTTTTCATTTCTACTTTATCGCGTGCCTCTACCCAAAATTGAGCGGATCCCGATCCAGAACCACCGGGCCCCCTGGGGACAATGGCATGGCGCTCAGGGCAGCGGAAATCCCACCCCGTTGGCGCGCTTTCACCAATAGGTGCATGCGCCAGCGATCCCTGACTTTTGAAACGGGCGCTTCGATGGGACCGAGTAGCCTTAGTCCCGGCACCTGGTTGAGCTTTGATTTCTGGGACTCCAAAAACTGTTTTGCTTCAGCTAACGAATCACCTTCGCTGCGATACAAGACCATGGCAGTGAAGGGCGGATAAGCAAGGGCCTCGCGGTAGCGCAATTCCTGTTCCGCGAAGGCCTCGAAATCCTGGGCCACCGCGTGGCGAACAGCCGGATGGTCGGGGCTGTAGGTTTGCAGGATCACGCGACCCGGAAGATCCGCACGGCCCGAGCGACCCGCGACTTGGGTCAGCAACTGGAACGTGCGCTCACCAGCTCGGAAATCTGGAATGCGAAGACCCTGGTCGGCGTTGAGGATGCCCACCAAGGTGAGCTTCGGAAAGGTATGGCCCTTGGCGAGCATCTGCGTACCCACCAGAATGTCCACCTGCCCTCGTTCCGCCGCCAGAAGGCCCGCCTCCAATGAACCCTTGCGGCTGGTGGTGTCGCGATCCAGTCGGAGAATTCGTGCCGTTGGAAACAGCTCCTGCACCTGATCCTCGATCTGCTCAGTGCCTTCGCCCACACCGCGCAGGTGATCGGCATTGCAGTGGGGGCAGACTTCCGGCGGCACCGCTTCAAACCCGCAAAGGTGGCAGCGTAGGCGATATGCCCCTTTGTGATAGGTCAGGCTCACGGAGCAATGCGGGCACTCCAAGGCCTTGCCGCAGGCCCTACACATCCAGAAATTTTCAAAGCCCCGACGGTTGAGCAGCAGCATGGCCTGTTCGCCGCGATTCAAAGACTCGGAGATCCCCGCCAACAGGGCCTTTGAAAAAATCACACGCTTGCGTTGATCCCGGTAGGCATCGCGCATATCCACCACCTGGACTTGCGGCAAGCTGATACCTAAAGGCCTTTGGGTCAGCTTCAACAGTTTGTAGCGACCTTGCTGGGCGGCATACCAACTCTCCAGGGAAGGCGTGGCGGAGCCCAAGATTACGGGACAGTTTTCGAGTTGACCGCGCTTGATAGCCAGATCTCGGGCATGGATTCGCGGGTGTTCTTCGGACTTGTAGGAGCTTTCTTGTTCTTCGTCCACGACGATGAGCCCGATGTTGCGGAGCGGCGCCAGCACCGCATTTCTCACGCCCACAAAGATGGGTGCTTCATCCTGTAGAAGGCGCACCACGTCCGCCTGTTTCTCGGTGGCGTTCAAGCCCGCATGGCCCACGGCCACCTTCCCTGGAAACCGGGCTTCCAGCCGGGCTAAAAGGCGCGGTGTGAGGCCAATTTCTGGCACCAACCACAGCACACGCTTGCCTTGCAGAAGCACACGCTCGGCCAGTTCGAGATAGACCTCGGTCTTGCCCGATCCGGTGACGCCATAGAGGAGGTGAACGCCGAACGTAGCAACATCCACCGCCTTGATGGCGGCGCTTTGTTCCTGGTTTAACTCCACCCGATGATCCAGACCCTCCTCGCGATGCTGGGACAGCAGATCCAGGCGTCTGGTTCGCTGGATGAGCCCCTTGGATTCGAGTGTCGTGAGTACCGCTGCACTCACGCCAAAGCTCTCGCTCAATACCTGCTCCAGCAAAACACCGCCTGCGTCTTCGAGGGCCAACAGGGCCTTCGCCTGGGTCGGTGTCACCTTGAGCGGGTTGGGCACATCGGTGCGACGGACCTCCGTGAGGCCCGCGCCCCGGCGGCCCCGGCGATGCAGCAATCCGCGCAGTTGAATATCGCCCCGATGCCAAGCCTCACCGAAATCCGCAAGTTCTTTCCATCGCCCCTGGTCGCGCATCGTCCCTAGGCCAAGGCCGCCTTCCGTTTCGATTTCCCAATCTGGAATCAGGGCTGAAGGCAAGCAAAGCGGCATCA
>JAYVXV010000349.1:0-3119 GCA_043784905.1 Holophagaceae bacterium
AGCCATCCCGCACACATGTATGCGAAGCAACCCACAACAACGAGGCCTGATGCCCGAGGCCTGAAGCGGCCTGGAACAATGGCAACTGCAAAATCCGGGATGAATGTGCATCTGCGTGAATCTGCGAAATCTGTGGTTCCCTTTTTTCTTTTTGACCGGAACTTGGTAAGAAACCCCGGCTACATCTTGCCTTCATCCGCCGAAGGCCCGTACAGCGCGGGCAGGGGCACGTCGTTGATGCGCAGGTAGACCTCCAATTGCCCGCGGTGGTGGATGGCGTGGTTCATGATGAAACTGCGCACTACGGCGAAGCGCGGCATCGTGAAATGGGTCTGACCGTTGGAAGCAAGAGACCACATGCCGCTCATGCATTCCGCGCTGGCCGCTTCCAGGGCAGGCCGCGCAGCCGCGATGCCCGCATCAAAAAAGGCCAGCAACTCCACGTTGGACTTCATCGCCTTGGGCCCCGCCATGCCCCCCATGTCCAGCACCTCCATCTCCAGCGTGGGTTTCATCCAATGCGGGACCCACGCCAGATGGGCGGCCAATTCCGACATGGTGTAGGACTTGGGATGGGGCCGATAATCCGCGTGAGCCTCTGGCACCCGCTCCAGGATCTTGCGCGTGTTCGCCATCTCCATATCGAATTCAGGAAGCCAGGCCGCACCGTTCATGACGTTCTCCTTGTGGGTGGATGAGGCCGCCAGACTACCAGTGACACGCGAGGATGGAAGATCATTCGCCCCACATTTCCGTAACTTCAAAGCAAAAGGCCCCGCGATGCGGGGCCTTTCCTCGTACCTCGTTGCTCAGAACCTCATACCTGCATTTAGTACATGTCTTCCATGCCGCCCATGCCGGGGCCACCGGCGGGGGCGCCCTTGGGCTCGGGGAGCTCGCTGATGATGGCTTCGGTGGTGAGCATCATGGCCGCGACGGAGGCCGCGTTGCGCAGGGCCGACTTGACCACCTTGGCGGGATCAATGACCCCGAAGGCCACCATATCGCCGAATTCGCCGGTAGCGGCGTTGAAGCCAAAGTTGCCCTTGCCTTCACGTACGGTGTTCACGACCACGGAGCCTTCGACGCCAGCATTGTTGGCAATCTGCTTCGTGGGTTCTTCAAGGCTCTTACGAACGATGGCGACGCCCGTGGCTTGATCGCCCGTGACCTTAAGGGCGTCCAGGTTCGCGATGGCGCGCAGCAATGCCACGCCGCCGCCGGGGACGATGCCGTCTTCGACCGCTGCCTTGGTGGCGTGCATGGCGTCTTCAACGCGAGCTTTCTTTTCCTTCATTTCGGTTTCGGAGGCCGCGCCAACCTTGATGACGGCGACCCCGCCCACGAGCTTGGCGAGACGTTCCTGGAGCTTTTCCTTGTCGTAGTCGGAAGTGGAGATTTCCACCTGTGCGCGGATCTGTTTTACACGGCCCTGGATGGCCTCGGTGGTGCCGGCGCCCTCAATCAGGGTGGTGGTTTCCTTGTCAATGACGACCTTCTTGGTGGTGCCGAGATCCGCCAGGGTGAGGTTCTCGAGCTTGAGGCCGAGATCCTCGCTGATGGCCTTGCCGCCGGTGAGGACGGCAATGTCTTCCAACATGGACTTGCGGCGATCGCCGAAGCCCGGCGCCTTGACGGCGGCCACGTTGATGGTGCCGCGGATCTTGTTGACCACCAGGGTGGCGAGGGCTTCGCCGTCAATGTCCTCGGCGATGATCAGCAGCGGACGGCGGCTGTTTACGATCTGTTCCAGCAGAGGCAAGAGATCGCGCATATTCGAGATTTTCTTCTCGTAGCTGAGGATATAAGGATTCTCCAATTCGACTTTCATCTGGTCGGGATTGGTGACGAAGTAGGGGCTCAGGTAGCCGCGGTCGAACTGCATGCCTTCCACAACGGTCAGCTCGGTTTCGCGGCCTTTGGCCTCTTCCACCGTGATGACGCCGTCCTTGCCGACCTTGCCCATGGCTTCGGCGATGATCTTGCCGATCTCTTCGTCGCCGTTGGCTGAAATCGTTCCGACCTGGGCGATGGCATTGCCTTCGACGGGCTTCTTGATGGCGTCGATGGACTTCACGACGGTCTCTACCGCGAGATCAATACCCTTCTTGATCTCCATGGTGTTGGCGCCGGACACGACGGCTTTGATGCCTTCGCGATAGATGGCGCGGGCCAGCACCGTAGCGGTGGTGGTGCCATCGCCGGCCACGTCGGAGGTCTTGCTCGCTACTTCACGCACGAGCTGGGCGCCCATGTTCTCGTGTTTGTCTTTCAGTTCGATTTCCTTGGCGACCGTGACGCCGTCTTTGGTCATCAAAGGGGAGCCGAATTTCTTTTCGATAAGGACGTTGCGGCCTTTGGGGCCGAGGGTGACTTGCACCGCGTCGGCGAGTTTGTTCACGCCGCGCAGAATGGCCTGGCGCGCGTCTTCGGCATAGATGATGGACTTAGCCATTTGTATCTCCTGATGGATTCGGGTGGGGGTAAGAAGGGGTGAGGTATGAGGTGTGAGGTGCGAGGTACAATTTGGTGCGGCCCTTGGGGCCGAATCCTTATTTACCTCGTCCCTCGCCCCTCACTGCCTCGTGCCTGATTTAGCTCAAGATCGCCAAGATCTCGTCTTCGCGGACGATGACGTGATCTACGTCGTCGAGCCTGACTTCGGTGCCGCTGTACTTGCCGATGAGCACTTTCTGGCCAGCTTTCACAGACATGGGGACGCGCTTGCCGTTGTCGTCAAACTTGCCTTCACCGACGGCCACAACGAGCGCCTCCATGGGCTTTTCCTTAGCGGTATCTGGGATGATAATGCCGCCCTTGACAGTCTCGGCGGGATCCACGCGCTTGAGCATGACGCGGTCGTACAGGGGTGTGATGGCCATTGAAACCTCCATGGAGTTGGATGGACTAGAGCCATTAGCACTCAGCTATGGCGAGTGCTAATTCTATCCCATCGCCCATTTGGGTCAATCCCAAATTCAAAACATGAAGAAGGATCTTAGTCTAAAACACTAATATTTTATGCTTTTAGTTCTTTTCTCGAATACCCACCACCTGGGTCTCTCTTAAGCTGTACGCTGAATCTATGACACTCCTCCCAGTCCTGATTGACCTGCAAG
>JAYVXV010000350.1:0-3117 GCA_043784905.1 Holophagaceae bacterium
CCGATCAGGGCATCGCCACGAGCATCCTGGATCACCTATCGGTCGAGATTCCCGCGCAGTAGGCGCAGTCCGGTCCACTGGGATTTTTCAGTCGTGCTCTTGCGAAAAGGCTTCAGGCTTAGTTGTTGATTTAGGATGGACCATCTAAAGGACCGGCATCGAAGCGCCTACGACAATGATGCCCGATGCCCGATGCCCGATGCCTGATGCCTGATGCCTGATGCCTGATCCCTGATGCCTGATGCCTGATCCCTGATCCCTGCCTTAACCCTACGGCCCTTTCCTTTTCCGTGAGATTCTGGTGGATTGCAGTTTCGGAGTCTCGGAGTTTTAATGCCCGTCGCACTTTCTCTGGTCAACGTCCACAAATCCTACGGCGCGCAGCCCATTTTGGACGGCCTCAGCTTTGGCCTTCAACAAGGCGAAAAAGTTGGCCTCATCGGTCGCAATGGCGCCGGCAAAAGTACACTTTTCAAGCTGTTGGCCGGCGTGGAATTTCCTGACACAGGTCAGGTCGTGGTGACCCAAGGTCAGCGCATTTCACGCCTCAGCCAAGAACCGGAGTTTGCCATCGGTGCCACGGTGCGCGAGGCGCTTCAGGATGCGCTTGCCGATCACCAGGCCCTGTTGGATCGTCACGCCGCCATCCATGAAGAACTCCATCTCGACCATTTCGATCTGGGTGCCGAAAGTTCCAAAACGGACCGGCTCCACGAAGAACTCCATAACATCGAACATCACCTGCACCACATGGGCTGGGATCTCGAACCGCGTCTAAAAGAGGCCTGCACCACCTGGGGTCTGACGGATATGGAAGCGCCTGTGGAATCGCTTTCCGGCGGTTGGCGCAAACGAGTGGCCCTGGCCCAGGCGTGGCTCAAAGATCCCGACGTGCTGGTCTTGGATGAACCCACCAACCATCTGGATCCTGAACAGGTTGAAAAGCTTGAAGCCTGGCTCCAGGCCTTTGAGGGCGCGCTTCTGCTCATCACCCATGACCGCCACCTCCTCGATTCAGTCGTGGATAAAATGCTGGAATTGGAAGAGGGCAAACTGGCGATCTACGATGGCTCTTACAGCGACTACTTGCTGCTGAAAGCTGACCAGGATTTCCGAGAAGCGCGACTCACGGATCATATGCAGAATCGCTTGCGTCGCGAGATGGCCTGGCTTCGCCGGGGTGCGAAGGCCCGCACGCGAAAATCGAAATTGCGAATCCAGGATGTGTTGGATCTCAAGGACAACGTGGACGATCGCACGAAAAATGAGTCGCGGGAAAAGTTGACTTTCGCGGGGGGAGCCAACCGCAGCGATGCGCTGATCTCGGGCCGCGATCTGCATTTTCAGTATTCGCCAGACACACCCGATCTGCTCGGCGGCCTGGATCTCATTCTTCAACGTGGTATGCGCATCGCGTTGCTGGGCCCCAACGGTTGCGGAAAATCAACCCTGTTAAAAGTGCTGATGGGGGACCTTCAGCCCACGGGCGAATTGTCCCGACATCCCAAACTCTCTATCTCCGTCATCAGTCAGGGCCGAGGCGAATTGGATGGAAACGTATCTGTGCTAGATAGCCTTTCGGATCGCGCGGCGGTGGTAAACGTCGGCGGGTCAGCGATCCTTGCTCACGTCTATCTCATGCGTTTCGGATTCCCCGTGGATCAGCAGAAACGCGCCGCCTCAACGCTTTCAGGCGGTGAACGCAATCGCCTTTTGCTGGCGAGAACGATGCTACATCCCGTGGACCTTTTGGTGCTGGATGAGCCCACCAACGACCTGGATATCCCCACGTTGCAAAACCTTGAAGAAGCGCTCCAGGACTATCCAGGAACCCTGCTCCTGGTCAGCCACGACCGGTTTTTCCTGGACCAGGTGGCGACCCATACCCTGGCCTGGAATGCCGAAGGAAATACCAAATGGGAACTTTACGAAGGCAATCCAAGTACCGTGAAATCCCTCCGCGCCGACCGGGCTGCTCGCGCAGCTGAATCCGCGTCGGTGATGGTTGAGGCCGTAAAAATCGCCGCGAAAGCCGAGGCCGCCAAGACTAAAAAATCCGGGTTATCCCAAAAGGAACAGCGGCGCTTGATTGAATTGGAAACCCAGATCGCGGGCCTGCAGGAGCGCATTTCTGCCCTCGACACGCAGCTCGCCGATACCAACGCGTTCATCACCGCGGCAGCGCCGGGACACCTTGCCCTTCGAGATCGCGACTCGGCAAAGTTGGCGGTAGAGGCGTTTGAATTGGAATGGATGACCTTGGAGGAAAAGCGTCAGGGCGGCTGATCGGTTGGGCACCCGTTGTGGCGGTAGTTGCGGCCGTAGTTGTGGTGGCAGTTGTGGCGGAAGTTGCGGCATCGCTTGCAGCATGACCCGGCCCGCGTCACCCTTCGAGCATGATTCTGTCACTCCCCAAGGACACGCTGCCACTCGGTTCGGCCTTGAATGCCGTGAATATTCCAGGCTCAAAATCCGTCACCAATCGCGCCCTGTTGTTGGCGGCCATGGCACCAGGAACCTCCACGCTCCGAGGCGGTCTGGAAGCGGAAGACACGGCCTGGATGCGAGAAAGCCTGTTGGCGGTCGGCATTCCTGTGCTTCCCGAAAAAGGAGGATGGTCTCTTTCCGGCGGCGTGGCACCCAACGCGGCCACACCGCTTCATTTCGGGGCCTCGGGTACGACGCTGCGTTTCATGCTGCCCTGGCTCGCGCTTCGCTCCAGAACCCCTGTTCAAATCACCGGCGATGTGCGGCTCTTTGATCGTCCACTAGGCCCTCTGTTAGAGCCACTTATCACCCTCGGCGCCAAATGGCTTCCGGCTGAAAACAGTGCCTGGCTGCACCCTGTTCCTGAAACCCCAGACTGCTTGAATGTCACCGTGGATGGCAGCCTAAGCAGCCAATTCATCACAGGTCTGGCGCTCGCCGCCGCATGCCTTCCAGGTGGCGGAAACCTGCGCTGGACGCATCCCCCTGCCAGCCGCAGCTACCTTGAAATCACGCGCCATTGGCTCGCTCAATTCGGCTGCGAAAGCGAGCTGCTGGATTCCCAATGGCACATCTCCGGTGGCACGCTGAGATCGGCGGACCTGGACCTTCCCGGTGACTGGAGCGGAG